>JAPKZC010000092.1 GCA_026394025.1 Candidatus Solibacter sp. | reverse complement strand
CTTGGCCGACAACCCCGACGTGTGATGTGCGAAGTAGCTCTTGCCCTGAACTGGCAAACCTCACCTAGGAGAAAGACAGGCCAGGAGGCCTATCCCGCCACCGGCGCTTCGCGGGGCAGCGTGCTCTTCTTGCCGCGGCCTCTCCAGGAGTTTACCTTGTCCTGGGCCGCGGACATGTAGATGTAAAACACCGGTGTGAGGTAGAGAGTGACTAACTGGGAGAACAGCAGGCCGCCGACTACCACGAGTCCGAGGGGCTGGCGCGCTTCGCCGCCGGCGCCGTAGCCGAGCGCGATGGGGACCGCGCCCAACAGCGCCGCCATGGTGGTCATCATGATGGGGCGGAAGCGAATCAGGCAGCCTTCATAGATGGCCCGCTCGGCGGTCAGGTTGTGCTCGCGTTCGGCGTCGAGGGCGAAATCGATCTGCATGATGGCGTTCTTCTCCACGATGCCGATGAGCATGATCAAGCCGACGAAAGCGTAGATGCTGAGATCGATATGGAAAACCACCAGGGTGAGCAGGGCGCCAAAGCCCGCCGAGGGCAGACCGGAGAGAATGGTGATGGGGTGGATGTAGCTTTCGTAGAGGATGCCAAGCACGATGTAGACCACCATGATGGCGATGATCAGCAGCACCCACAGGTTGCCGAGTGAACTCTGGAAGGCCTTGGCGGCACCCTGGAGTTCGGTGCTGATGGTGACGGGGAGCGTCTGGTCCGCGAGGCGCTGGACCTGATCGACCACCTCACCCAAGGCCGCTCCGGATTTGAGGTTGAAGGAGATGGTGGCCGCCGGGATTTGCCCATAGTGGTGGACCGATTGCGGCCCGGTTTCGGTCTTGAAGCTGGCCAGGGTGTCGAGTGGAATCAGCTTGCCGGTTAAGTTCTTAAAGTAGAGCAGCGAAAGCGCGCGCGGGTCGGCCTGGTATCTGGGTTCCAGTTCCAGCAGCACCTTGTATTCGTTGACGGACCCATAGATGGTGGAGACCCAGCGCGGGCCGTAAGCGTCGTAGAGCGCGTTCTCGATCTGGTTGGCGTTGACACCGATGGCGCCAGCCTTGTCGCGATCGATGGTGACGTTGACCTGTGGAGTGCTTATGGCGACATCGTTGGTGACGTCTTCCACGCCGGGGAGTTTTTCGATTTCGAGGGTGAGCTTCTCAGTCTCGACGTAGAGTTCGTCCTTGTCCGGCGATTGGATAGAGAGCTGGTACAGGCTCTTGGTGACCTGGCCGCCGATGCGGATGGTGGGCGGGTTTTGCAGGTAGATCTTCATGCCGGGGATGGCAGCGAGTTTGGGGCGCAGTTCCCGGATGATCTCATCGACGCCCAACTTGCGTTGGTTGCGCCGTTTGAGGTGCACGACGAGTTGGCCGTAATTGGGGCCGCCGAGCGAAGATGCGGTGGCGCCGCCGACGCTGGCCATGAGCGAATCGACGTTCGGATCGGAAGCCACGGTCTGGGCAATTTCCTGTTCGTAGCCGACCATCTGGTAGTAGGAAGTGCCCTGCGCGGCCTCCGTGACGACGGCCAACTGGTCTGTGTCCTGGTCGGGGATGAAGCCTTTGGGGATCTTGACGAACATGTACAAAGTGGCGCCGAGAACCGCGACGAAGCTGAACATCATAAAGACGCGGTGGCGGAGGGCCATCCGGAGCGTGACGTCGTAAGCGTGCAGCATGCCATCGAAGAACTTCTCGGTCGCGCGGTAGAACCAACCGCGTTTTTCCTCGTGGGCGGCTTTCAAGAACCGGCTGCAGAGCATGGGAGTCAGGGTGACGGACACCACGCCGGAAATCAAAATGGCCACGGTGATGGTAACGGCAAATTCCTTGAACAGACGGCCCAGCACGCCGCCCAGGAAGAGGACGGGGATGAACACGGCGGCGAGCGAGAGCGTCATGGAAACGATGGTGGAGCCGATTTCCGCCGAACCCTTGAGCGACGCTAAAAGCGGCGCCTCACCCATTTCGATATGGCGGACGATGTTCTCCAGCATGACAATGGCGTCATCCACCACGAAGCCGATGCTGAGGATGAGCGCCATCATGGAGAGGTTATCGAGGCTGTAATCGAGCAGGTACATGACGGCGAAGGTGCCGATGATGGAGAACGGCAGGGCCAGGCTGGGGATGATGGTGGCGGATATGTTGCGCAGGAAGAGGAAGATAACCAGCACCACCAGGCCGAGCGTGAGCAGCATGGTGAACTGCACGTCCGTGTAGCTTTCGCGAATGGTGTCGGAACGGTCGTAGAGGATCTCCATCTGGACCGATGGGGGCAGTTCGGTGCGGAAAGTGGGCAGCAGGTTCTTCACGCCATCGGTTACGGCGATGGTGTTGGTGCCGGGTTGGCGCTGGATGGCCAGGACGATGGCGCGGCTCTTGAATTTGTCCTTATAGAACCAGGATGCGGTCTTATCGTCCTCCACGCTGTCGAGGATGGTGCCGAGTTCATCGAGCCGCACGGGCGAGCCGTTGCGGTAGGCCACCACGACGGACCGGTATTGGTCGGCGGTGAGCAACTGGCCGCTGGCCTGGAGGGTGAAGGCGCGCTGGGGGCCGATGATGGATCCGGTGGGCAGGTTGACGTTCCAGTTCTTGAGCGCGGTTTCAATTTCGTTAATGCCGATCTGGCGGGAGGCCAGCGCGTGCGGATCCATCTGCACGTGCACGGCGTACTTCTGGGCGCCGAGGACCTGGACCTGCGCCACCCCGGAGATCATCGAAATGCGCTGTGCGATGCGGGTCTGGGCGTACTCGTCGAGCGTCCAGAGGGGCAGGGTGGGGGAAGTGAGGGCTATGTAGAGAATGGGCTGGTCGGCGGGATTGACCTTGGTGAACGTGGGCGGCGTGGGCATGCCCTGGGGAAGCATGCGGGAGGACTGCGTAATGGCGGCCTG
>JAPKZC010000523.1:4784-6014 GCA_026394025.1 Candidatus Solibacter sp. | reverse complement strand
GTAGGCGGAGGTTCCGTCCTTGCCGATCACGGGACTGGCGAAGACGAGGATTGCCGCAAAGAGGCCCGCCTTGCTGAAGCCGAAGCGCCTCCCCCAGCAGACCATGAGGAGCGGGAGGGTACAGAGATAGGTGAAATGGACCAGCGCGGTGGCGGAGTGACGGCCGAAGGTAAAGGCCACCAGGAACAGCATCTCGGAACCCTGGGAAAGGTAGGCGTACATGCTGGGGTAATCCCAGGCGAAGCCGTGATTGCGCCACATGCGAACCACGTTACCCAGGTGATAACCGCTGCCATCGGGGCTCACTTCCGGGGCCAAGGCATTAAAGAAATAGTAGATGAAAAAAGCGCTAAAGATAAGACAAAATGAGGCCATCCACGTCAGCGAAATCGCCGGGAGGCTCTTCCGCCTGGGGGCGCTCCTCGCCCGCCAGAGGGCCAGGACGATGACTGCCAGCCCGCTCCACTGGAAGACCCCTTTACGGGCGATATGGAGGGTGCAGAGGATGGCTGTGATGAAACTGAGACAACCGGCGCCGGCGACAAACTGGATCAACGCCGCTTCCCACCGGTAAAGCGTGAGGCGCAAGCGTGCCACCAGGAGGGCGCCGAGGGCCACCGACACCGCGACAGTGAACGCCGCGCCGAATAGGATGTCCGCAACTTCGCGCATTTAATGAGTGAAGCCGGCGCTACGCAGCAGGAAGGATAGCTGCGCACCGTCGATTGGGGAGATCCAGCGGGGGTTGGCCTCCAAGGTGACGTGCACGAACTTGTCGGGCTCGACGAACCCATCGGGGACCGGTATTTCCAGGCGGAAATCGCCGGCATGATCGCAGCGTATGGCGCCGAGGGTTCGCCCGTTGACCGCACAGGAGACGGTCACGGGGCCGGTTACCTTGTAGGTGACTTCCGGGATGGCGAACTCGGCGGTGAATTTCAGGTCGCGCACGTCCTCCACGCGGAAGCGGAGTTCGGGGTGGGCGAAGGCCCAGCGGCGGATTCCGCGTTCGGCGCTGATGTCGTGGACCAGGTAGTCGTCGACTTGGGGGTCATCCATGTGGATGAAGGCGCGCGGGCCGGACGGGTCGCGCCCGAGGTCGAGAGAGCGTTGCGCGGGGGCCGCGTATACACCAGGCTGCCGTCCGCAGGCGACGGTTAACAGCGCGCCAATAACCAGCAGCAGTATTCGGCGGGTCACGAAATGAGAGTATAACAGTCTCATACGCGC
>JAPKZC010000523.1:0-4733 GCA_026394025.1 Candidatus Solibacter sp. | reverse complement strand
TCCTCAACATAAATGACCGGGTTTCTCGATGATCTGCGCTACGGCCTGCGCGGCCTGGCCAAGAACCGCGCCTTCGCCGTGGCCGCCGTTCTGTCGTTGGCTCTGGGGATCGGGGCCAACACGACCATTTTCACCTTGCTGAACGCTATTCTACTGCGGCCCCTGCCGGTACGGGAACCGGCCCGCCTGGCGGCGGTATTCCATACGGACCCGCGGATTCCGGGCCTGCTGCTGTGTTCCTATCCGAACTACCAGGACTACCGGGATCACAACACGGTGTTTTCTTCCCTGCTGCTGTACTCCGCGCTGACGGTCAATCTGACGGGGCGCGGCGACCCCCAGTTGCTGATGGGACAGGTGGTTTCGGCCAACTACTTCGCCACGCTGGGGGTGGAGCCGGTAGTGGGGCGCGCCTTTCGGGCGGAGGAGGACGTGCCGGGCGCCCCGCCGGTGGCGGTGGTCAGCCACGCGTTGTGGGTGCGCCTGTTCGGCGGCAACCGGGAGGTGACGAGCAGCACGATCGAGATCAGCGGCCACCGTTACGGCATTATTGGAGTGGCGCCGGAGGGATTCCAGGGGCTGAGCCAGATGACCGGGGCCGATGTTTTCCTGCCGTTTTCGGTATATCCCCAGGTGTACCCGAATCCCGGGCAGGTGGCGCAGCGGCGCGCCCTGCTATTCGCCGCCGTGGGGCGGCTGAAGCCAGGGGTCAGCGTCCGCCAGGCCGAATCGTCTTTGCAGAGTCTGGCGCAGGAACTGGAACGGCGGTACCCGCGGGAGAACCAGGGGCGGCGAGTGCGTCTGACGACGGTGACCGAAGCTGCTCTTAATGCGCGCACCCGTCCCGTGGTATCGCAGGCCGGGGCGGTGCTGATGACGATCTCCGCTGTGGTGCTGCTGATTGCGTGCGCCAACGTGGCAAACCTGCTGTTGGCGCGCGCCACCGGGCGCCACAAGGAGATCGCCATCCGGCTGGCGATGGGTGCCAGCCGCGGCCGGTTGGTCCGGCAGTTGCTGACGGAGAGCGTTGTGCTGGCGATGGCGGGCGGCGCCGCTGGCCTGGTATTGGCAAGCTGGGCGCGCGACCTGCTGTGGGCTTTACGCCCGCCCATGTTCAACCATGCGGGCTTCCGTCTGGACCTGGATTCCCAGGTGCTGCTGTTCACGGTGGGCATCTCCCTGGCGACGGGAGTGCTGTTCGGCCTGGCGCCCGCCTTTCGGGCGACGAAGACCGATCTGGCCACCGATCTCAAGGAACGCGGCAGCGTGCCGGCGGGATTGGGTCACGTCTGGAACCCGCGGGCAGTGCTGGTGATGGCGCAGGTGGGCTTTTCGCTGGTGGCGCTGATTGGCGCCGGATTGTTCGCCCGCAGCTTGCGCAACGCGGGGCAGACGGACCCTGGGTTCGACGCCGCGCACCTGGGTATTGTGGCCTACAACGTGACGGACCAAGCCTATACGGAAGGGCGCGGGCGGGAATACCATCAGCGCGCGGTGGAGAAGGCGGCTGCGGTTCACGGGGTGGTTTCGGCGGCGCTGGCGCGCGACATTCCGTTCCATGTGGCATCGACCAGGACGGTGCTGCTGCAAAGCCGGGAAAACAGCGCCGGCGGGCAGGGGCGCTCGACTTTGACCTCTGTGGTATCGCCCGGGTATTTCCAGACGATGGGGATTACGCTACTGCGCGGGCGGGATTTCCACGCGACGGATGGCAAGACGACGCTGCGCGTGGTGATTGTGAATGAGACCGCGGCGGCTGCCTACTGGCCGGGGCAGGACCCGATCGGGCAGCACATCAGCTTCGCCGGGGAAGGTCTGCCGGTGGAAGTCGTCGGGATCGTGAAGACGGCGAATTACCAGGCTGTGGCCGAAACACCGCAGGCGCTGGTATACCTGTCGCTGATGCAATACTATTTCCCGACGGCGGTGCTGTACGTGCGGACGGCGGTAGATCCTTCAGCGGTTATGGGGGCGGTGCGGCGCGAAGTGCAGGCGCTGGACAGGAATCTCCTGCTGCAGACGGAAAGCCTGGAAACATCGATCCGCGAACTGCTGTGGGCGCAGCGGCTATCGGCGGGACTGCTGGCGGTGTTCGGCGCACTGGCGCTGCTGTTAGCCACGATCGGGATCTACGGTGTGATTTCGTACTCCGTGCGGCAGAGGACGCGGGAGATCGGCGTGCGTCTGGCATTAGGCGCCACGGTGGGTGACGTGCGCAGGATGATTGTGCGGGAAGGCCTGCGCCTGGTGGCGATCGGCGTGGCGGCGGGCGGCGTGGTGTCGCTGGCGGCGGCGGGTAGCATCGGCAGCATGCTGTTCATCGAGAATCCGCGCGACATATTCACTTTTACGGTGGTGCCGGCGGCGCTGGCCGTGGTGGGGGTGATCGCGTGTTGGATCCCGGCGATTCGCGCCACGAATATCGACCCGGCGGCGGCGTTGCGCGACGAGTAGCGGCGGGGAGGATGATGGGCCACATGGGTCTGAGATACCGCGACGCGGATGGGGCTGGGCCATCCGGAAACCCGGCACGCCTGGGTGTACCGCGACTCGATGCCTGCGGCGACGCGGGAGACCGGGGCGATGCACAGCGATCTGCTGCCGGGGATCGAGATTCCGCTGGACGAGATTCTCTGGCCGGCGCATAGCGTTGATTCCCTGCGCGGGGTAGCGTAAAGTGGGGGCGGGTGGAGGCCCCCGATTTTTCATGGCATTTTGCACCAGTTGTGGCGCCACGGTTCAGGGCGCTTTTTGTCAGCAGTGCGGCACGCCGTTGAGCGCTGCCGCCGCTCAAGGGGCAGCACCGCAGGCGGCGCCCGCGGCTGTGGCGCCGGTGAAGCGCAAGACCAGCCCCATCGTCTGGATTCTGCTGGCCGTGGCCGGCATCTTCGTGCTGGGCATCCTCGGACTGGTGGCCGCGGGGCTATACGTGGCCAGGAATCCTGGTTTGGCGATAGCCAAACTCATCACAGCGGCCAACCCGGACGCGGAGGTGCTGAGTACGGACCTGGGATCGCAGACGCTGCGGATTCGTGACAAGAAGACGGGAAAGGAAGTCACGCTTTCGTTCGACGATGTGAAGAACGGCAAGTTCAAGATCTCCGCGATGGGCGACAACGGAGAGGTGGCCAATGTGGAAATCGGCGGTGGTGAAGGCAAAATGCCATCGTGGGTTCCAGCGTATCCTGGCGCCAAGGCACAGGGCAACATGACGGCCAAGGGCGACAGCGGCGACGGCAGGGGCGAAGGCGGCGTGGTCGTCTTCACCACGCCGGACTCTCCGTCCCAAGTGACGGCTTTCTACGAAGCGAAATGCAGGGAGATGGGCATGACCGTCGAGATGGCGGGAGTCAGCGATGCGGGCGGTGTGCTCACGGCTCAAGATGAAGGCGGGCAGCGCACGCTGAACGTCATGGTGGGGGGGGGCAGCGGCGCCACCTCGATGACGGTCACATACGGGCGAAAACGGTAGGTAGGACGGGCGCGCTCGACGCGGACAGGCCGGGAGGTCTGTCCTGCTAGCCGTGGCCGAAATACATGAGCCAGCCGAGGCCGAAGAGCGCCAGCAGGAAGCAACCGAAGGTGTAGAAGCCGTAGTGCAGGCGGTCGCGGTCGGTTCGTTTGGTCACCACGCCCATGACGACGGAGGTGAACAACGCGAACAGGAATGCCGCTTCGAAATGCGAGAGATTCATTTTCGGCACTTACTCTTTCCTCCCCGCGGCGATCTCATAGGCGTCCACCATGGCCAGGATGTTGAGCAATCCGGCGGTCACCAGGAACTTGGTGCCGTAATCGTGCACGTGTCCGGCGGTGTCCAACTGGCTGTAGCCGAAGCAGACGCTCAGCAGGTAGAGAATGCCGGAACAGACATCGCCGATGAATCCGCCGGTGTTGATGAGCGTGGTCAACAGGTCGCCGCTTTGCGGTTGGAACATGGCGCCTTGCATCATCAGTCCGCAGAGAAACATGCTGCTGACGGAGGCTAGCAGGAGCGCGCCGCGCCCATTGCGTTTCAGCAGGAAGTGCCCACCACCGGGGATGAGCCATCCCAGAGCCACGGCCGGGAGCCACGCGCCGAGAGGCGGCATCGGCAGTTTCTCCTTCAGTTCTTTTTCCTTAGCCATATCGGGTTTCTCTTGAGTTTAGCAGCTTCGCCGTCAGGGCTTCACACAGGTGAAGTTGGCGAAATCGTCGATGCTGCCGGTTCCTTTGTAGCGGGCCACCTCGGGATAGACGCAGAGCGGCCGGCTGCGTGCCAGCTTGCCGTCGGTGATCTTGTTGGCGCGGATGGTTTGGGGTGCGGCGCCGCGCTCCACCCAGTCGCTAAGCGGCCCGGCGGTATCGAACTGGTTGGGGCCTGGACCATCGCCGCAGTGGAACATGCCGGGCACCATGAAGAGGCGGAAGAAATCCGTGGTGCCGGAGCCCATGCGCGCCTGGACGGCTTCGTAATACTCCAGGCCCATCATGGGGTTCAAGGCGGGATCGGCCCAACCGAAGTACATGAGGATCTTGCCGCCGCGCTGCTGGAAGCGGGTAAGATCGGTATCGGTGGCGTCGAGGATTTGGTGGATGCCCTCCAGCCTGGCGGGATCTTTGTCCAGGTCGAACTGGTGAAGGTCATATTGGGGATCGGGTTTGCCGAAGGCCAGGTAACGAAAGAAGGTCTCGCCGAAGATCATGCCCTGGGTGGGAGCGCCGTCGCGGACGGTCCAGGGATCCCAGCCGGT
>JAPKZC010000010.1 GCA_026394025.1 Candidatus Solibacter sp. | reverse complement strand
CTCTGTACCGCCAGAGCGTTCCATATCGCGAGGCTGCGGCGGCGCCGCGCGCGGGAGCGGCGCGGTGAAGCGGAGCGTGCTTGCCGTGGCTCTGCTGGGCGCGGTGGCGTGGGGCGCGCAGAATCCATCGCCCGGCCAGGCCGCGTACGAAAAGGCCAATGCTCTTTTTTCCGCGCAGCGATTCCAGGAAAGCATGAACGCCCTCGACGAGGCGCTACGGCTGGATCCCAAGTTGGTGCCCGCGCTCACCTTGAGGGCCAAACTCGCCATGGGAGCCCGGCGGTACGACGTGGCTCAGGAGAGCCTCGAGCGCGCACTGGCAGCTAATCCCGCCTCCGCCTACGCGCAGTTCCTCTACGGCTTCCAGTTCTACGAGCGGAACCAGATGCCGGCAGCGATCGCAGCGCTGGAGAAGGCGCGCACACTGAATCCGCGCGACGCGCGAGCCGCGCTCTACCTGGGCCCGCCTGGAACAAATCGCGCGGAAGCCGCAGACCGAGACGCTGCTCGTCTGCTTCCGCCTGCACCTCTTGCTGGGCGAGTTCGACGAGGCGGCGTCGCTCATTGACCGTGGGTTGGCCCTGGAACCCGCCTCCCGCGACGTCCACTTCCAATCGGCCCGGCTGCGGATGAAAAGGGGCGAGACCGCGGCGGCCGCCAAAGAAGGGGAAACGGCTCTCAAGCTCCGTCCCGGCGACGCGACCGACGGGCAGATTCGCTTCCTGCTGGTGCAGGCCTATCGCGCGCTGGGGCAGGACGCCGACGCCGCGCGACATGCGGCCGCGATTCGCGAGGCGGACAAGAAATAGTACCTGGCCGCGTTGCCGGAATGGAAACGGCACGGACTGCCTGCCTCCGTGGTCCCGCGTTCGCCGGGCTACTTCTTCGGCTTCACACTGGGGCTGTCGTCGGCCTTCAGATCGCCGATCGCGTATTGCATGCCTGCCAGGACATGCTCCAGCATCGGCGCGATGGCGTAGACCCTTTCGCTGTGGCCGTGAGCTTCGTAGAATACGCGACCCTTGCCCTCGCGGCGGATCCAGCTCAAACCGTAGTCGTGGTCGACGCGCGGATAGTCTTCCTTGGCTTTGTCGGCGGCGCTCATCTTGTCGTGCAGGTTGGTGCGGGAATACGTGTCCATGCCGAAGGTGTAGGTCTCGTCGTGAATCTCGAACGACTGGCCGTGGAACATGGCGGTGACCGGGCTCTTGGGGTCGTCGATCTTGGTGGTGATCAATTGCGGGTCCAGCCAGTGATACTTGAAGAAGCCGCCGATCATCTTGTTGAAGTCCGGCCAGGTGCCGACTTGGGTGTCGCGGCCCTGCTGGGGACCGCGGGGGGCGGCGGGCGGCGCCAGAGGCAGGACGGAGGCGAAGCGCGCCGCGAAATTCTGCTGGCTAACGCTGCCGGCCTTTTCGGTGTCGAGCTTATCGAACCAGGCATCCGCCAGCGCGCTCAACTCTTCACGGCTGAGTTTTTGATCGCTGTTCTTGTCGCCAGAGGCCAGCATCTGCCCAGCGAGGGTTGCGCCCGCGCCACGGCCGCCCGCGGGGGGTGCCGGGGCCGCGCCGCGGCCCGCGCGGGATGATTCATGGTAGGAATCGGCGGCGGCGTGGATGCCCGCCAGGCCCTTGCCGCTCCTGACGAATTCGAGCATCGCCTTCTTGCGGGCGACCCCCACGGACGGATCGTTCGGATCGTCCAGGAAGGCTCCCGTGGTGTTGTTCAGGAAGAGCAGATCGTACTGCTTCAGATTCTCCGCGGTGATAATCGCCGGATCGTAGGAAACAGTGGTGGTCCACGCCCCGGTCTTGACGCCCAGGGCCTCGACGGTCCTGGCAGCAAGCGGGATGCACGAGTGCACAAAGCCGGAGGCCTTGGAGAGGACCAGCACCTTGCGCGGCTTCTTGGGCTTAGCCGGCGCTTTTCCTGGCAATGCGGCCGTCATCTTTTCCACGTCGGCTGTGTTGGGGGTCTGATTCTGAGGCGCGGCGCCCCGGCCGCCGCCA
>JAPKZC010000100.1:394-2360 GCA_026394025.1 Candidatus Solibacter sp. | reverse complement strand
TACCAGGGTGAAACGGCCGGCCGCATCGCCGCCGCCGGCCTGCGTTCGTTTGAGGGCAAACCTGCCGTTGGCCAGCGCGTAGCCTTTGCCGAGAGGGCGCACGGAGATTTCGGAATAGGTCAACGTGCCCATGGCTTCGGGTGTGGGGTAGCCGCGGCGGTAACGGGCGAGAATCGCCTGGACGCCTCCGTGAGTGATGTCGCGCCCGATGAAGGTGGTCTCGGGCGAATCGTGGTAGTCCGCGGCGAAGGTGGCCAGGTCGCCGCGGTTCCAGGCGGCTTCGGACTTCTGCATCATGGCGCGGATCTCGTCGCCCTGGGCGAATAACAGCGGCGCGCAGAGAAGGAAAAGCAGGTAACGGGTCATGGTTGTTTCCGTGTGAAGCTGTCGAGGAGTTTGTCCAGGCGGTCCAACTGGTCTTGCAGGCCGGCAAGTTTGGCCTGCTCGGCGCGGAATTGGGATTCGGCATCGATCTCGCGGGATTGCTGGCGCTGCTCATCGGCCGCCATGCGGTCCACGGCGGCTTTCCCAGACGTCACCCTATACTCCATTTCCTTGCGCTTTGCAGGATCCTGCTCGCTCCTGGAAAGCCTCCTCCGCCTCAAGCGCTTGCCCGGCTATGATCCCTTTATCCGACTGAATCTTGCCGAGCGAGGAGCGCGCGTCATCCAGGCGCGAGGAGGCGCGGGTCACCAGGGCGGTTTGCGTCTGCAAGCGATAGAGCACGATCTGCACGCGTTGCGTGACGACCGTGGTGGATTGCAGATCCTGCCTCAACTGGCGGATCTCAGTCACCAGGGCTTGCAGGGCCTGGGTATCGGGCGATGCGGTTTGGGCCGCGGCGGCCGTGACCATCACCAATGCAAAGGCGGGATGAAACATGCGCTGATTGTACTAAATCGCATTCGAAACCCACGGCAGCCGCGGGCGACGCTTCCTATTTCAGATTCGTCTCGAAGAGCTTGAGGATGCGCTTGTACTCGTCGGTCCAACTGCTGGCCTGCACGAACGTGTGGTCTTCCACCGGGTAGGGCGCGACCGACCAGTTGTCCTTGCGTAATTCGATGAGGCGCTGGATGAGGCGGACGGTGTCCTGGAACTCCACGTTGGTATCCACCATGCCGTGGCAGATGAGGAGGGCGCCTTTCAAGCCTTCGGCGAAGTAGATGGGACTGCTGCGGCGATAGGCTTCGGGGTCAGTCTGCGGGGTGTTCAGGATATCCGACGTATAGCCGTGATTGTAAGTGGCCCAGTCGGTAACGGGGCGGAGGGCGGCGCCGGCGGCGAAGACGTCCGGTTGGGTGAACATCGCCATCAGGGTGATGAAACCGCCGTAGCTGCCACCGTAGAGTCCGATCTTTTGGGGGTCGGCGCCATGCTGCGCGACGGCGTACCTGGCGGCATCGACGATATCGTCGAGATCTTTCCCGCCCATGTGCTGGTAGATGGCGGTGCGCCAGTCTCGGCCGTAGCCGGCGGAACCGCGGTAATCCACATCGAGGACGAGAAAACCGCGCGCCTGCAATAAGTGATGGAACAGGTACTCGTGGTAGTAAGTGGACCACTTATGATCCACGTTTTGCAGATAGCCGCTGCCATGGACGAAGATGACCGCCGGGCCGCCCTTCCGGTAATTGGCGGGCTTGTACATACGCGCCGGTACCTTGATGCCGTCACGCGCGGGGACCATCACGATGGGCGGGTCCTGCCAGGCGTATTGCGCGAACTCGGCCGAGGGCGAGGTGGTGAGCCGCTTGAGATCCTGCCCCGGCTTGTTCTCGTGGACGTAGAGATCGGGCGGCTTGTTGGAGTAAGAGAAGACATCGGCGACCCAGCGCTCATCGGGTGAGAGGATGCCGGTGTGCTTGCCGGGGGCCTTGGAGATGCGGGTGAGCGGGCCGCCATCGCCGGGCATTTCGTAGAGGAACTGGTCGAACGGGCCATCGGCGTTGGCAACCAGGTAAAA
>JAPKZC010000100.1:0-361 GCA_026394025.1 Candidatus Solibacter sp. | reverse complement strand
GAGCACTTCCCAATTGCCGGTGGTGAGGGCGCGCGGTTCGCCGCTCTCGAAGGGCACCGCGTAGAGTTGGGCGTAGCCGGTTTTTTCGCTAATGAAGAAGACTTCGCGATTGTTCTTCATCCAGCCGAGGGTGTTGGCTGCGCCCTGCGGGCCACCGACCCAGGCGTCGTCATGTATGTTGACCAGGGTGCGGGTCTTGCCGGTGGCGGGGTCGAGGGCGAAGAGCCAGCGGTCCTTGTTATCGGCGGAGCGGGCGGCAATCACGGCCTTGGTTCCGTCCTCGCTCCAGACGGGAGCGCTCATCTGGATGTCGCGCTCCGTGGAAGCGGGCGGGCGCGCGAGCGCGCCCTGGGGCGGCGGC
>JAPKZC010000674.1 GCA_026394025.1 Candidatus Solibacter sp. | reverse complement strand
TGGGTGGGAGACAAGATTTGCCCTTTCCGATTGAGTATACGATTTCGCTACCCTAGCCTGTCGCGTAACAGGCCGGCCACCTCGGCGGGGTGCCGGACGGCGAGGACTTCAAAGCCGGCGGCGCGTCCGCTGGCAAGTCCGGCGGCAGAATCCTCCAGCACCAGCGCCGTATCGACGCCAAGCCGGGAAGCGGCCAGCAGGTAAGGCTCCGGCGCGGGTTTTTGGGTGGTCACGTCTCCGCCTCCCACAACCGTGTCGAAGTGCTCCCGTATGCCGCCGGCCACCAGTAGCGGTTCGATCTCCGTGACGGAACTGGAACTGACCACGGCCATTTTGAATTGGCGATGCAGGTCGGGGAGCATGGCGGTGAGGGAGGTCTCGAACCGCGGCGTCTTCATGCGCGCCTGAAACAACAGTTTCTTGGCCGGGTAGAGCGCCCACAGGCTATCCCAGTCACGCGGCGGAACGGCCTGTTCAGCCATGGTGCGCAACATGTCGCGGTCGTCGATGCCGATGCAGCGATCGCGGTAATAGTCCCAGGTCAGAGTCAGTCCGGCGGGGGCGAGAACTTCCGCCCAACAGGCGCAGTGGACCGGTTCGGTATCCAGCAGAACACCGTCGAAATCGAAGAAGATGGCTTGTAGGGCACACATGGTAGGGGAAATTTGAGCGTAGCATGTGGTATCAAAGGAATTGACAACCATGCCTACCCCAGAAGAGATGCAAGCTGAACTTGAGCGCCTGCGCGCCGAAAACGAAGCCCTGAAGAAGCCGTCCCGGGGGGTGCTCTCGCTGAAAGTGAGCGAGAAGGGCGCGCTCTCAGTCTATGGAATGGGGCGCTTCCCCGTGACCCTGTATCGCGAACAGTGGGAGAAACTGCTGGGCATGACGGAGCAGATCCGAGAGTTTATCCAGCAGAACGACCAGGCACTGAAGAAGAAGGAATAGGGCGGCCTAAGGGCGGCCCCGATCGCGGTGCATGGAACAGGTCTTCGACGCCGATGAAGTGCGTGGAGTGCTGCACACGCCGGAGCACGCCACCGGCGATGGGCTGGTGCTGACGCACGGAGCGGGTTCGAATTCGAACGCGCCGCTGCTGGTGAGCCTTTCCCGGGCGTTTTGCGACGCCGGCCTGACGGTGCTGCGCTACGACCTGCCGTTTCGCGTGGTGCGGCCCAGCGGGCCGCCGCATCCGGCAGCAGCAGCACGCGACCGCGAAGGTGTTTTGCGGGCGGTCGAGGCGCTGCGGCAACGGGCGCATGGGCGCGTGTTCGCAGGCGGGCATTCCTACGGCGGCAGGCAAACCGCGATGCTGGCGGCCGAGCGTCCAGGTCTGGTCGACGGGTTGCTGCTACTCTCCTACCCGCTGCATCCGCCGAAGAAGCCAGATCAGCCGCGCACCGGGTTTTTCCCCGAATGGCGCACCCCGGCGCTGTTCGTCCACGGCACGCGCGACCCCTTCGGCACCCTCGAAGAGTTGCGTGCCGCGACGCAGTTGATTCCGGCGCGCGTGGATCTGCTGGCGGTGGAAGGCGCGGGCCACGACCTGAGGCAGGCCGCGCGCATGGGCGGGGAGATCCTGGCCCGCATGTTATTCTGAAAAATAATCCCCCCGGGACATCTCTATGCGCGAATACCGCTATACGACTCCCCACGGGATCCAGGTCACCCGTTCCGCTTCGAAGACCAACTTCCGGAAGGGGTTGCACCACCTTCTTCGCGATCTGGACCGGCACCGTGGTATCTACCTCTCGTCGGGATACGAGTATCCCGGGAGATACTCGCGCTGGGATATCGCCTCCACCTGTCCGCCGCTAGAGATCGTGGCGTACGACCGGCGGATGGAATTCCGCCCGCTCAACGCGCGCGGGGTCCAGATTGTGCGCATGTTTCACGGCCTGCTGGCGGAGCACGCGCACTGGGACGATTTCGGGTTTGAAGCCGAGATACTGGCCGGCCGCCTGAAGCCCCTCCCCGCCCTGTTCCCCGAGGAGGAGCGCAGCAAGCAGCCATCGGCATTCTCCATTTTGCGGGCCTTGACGGAGGAGTTCCGCGGCGAAGAGAATTCGCGGCTGGGGCTGGTGGGCGCGTTCGGCTACGACCTGTTGTTCCAGTTCGAGCCCATAGAGAAGAAGTTGCCGCGCGCCGGCCACAAAGACCTGCACCTGTTTCTTTGCGACGACATCTGGTACATGGACCGCAAGAAGGAGCAGGTGGAGCGCTACCAGTACGAGTTCGAACGCGAGGGCGCGAGCACGCGCGGTCTGGCGCGCGATGGGGAAGCCATCGCGCCGCCCGTGCCGCGGGAGAACGGTCCGATTACCAGTGACCACACGCCGGAAGAGTACATGGCGAATGTGGAGACGGTGCGGGAAGGTATGCGCCGCGGCGATTACTACGAGGTGGTACTGCGCCAGACGTTCCGCACGCCGTATTCCGGCAAGGCCAGCGACTTGTTCCGCCGGGTGCAGTTGGCCAGCCCGAGCCCGTACGAGTTCCTGCTGCAATTCGGCGATGAACAACTGGTGGGCGCATCGCCCGAGATGTTTGTACGGGTGGAGGGCCGGCGGGTGGAAACGTGCCCCATCTCCGGAACGGTGAACGCGCACCGCCGCTGGCCGGTGGTGGTGTCATGGAAGGAGGCCTGCCCATATTCGTCCAGGAAGAAGAGGATCTTGCCGTCCGGGCTGAGTTCCGCCAGGCTGGGCATAATGTCGAACGGTCCCAGGCGCGCCCGTTCGCGGCCGTGACGGCCGCCCCAAC
>JAPKZC010000757.1 GCA_026394025.1 Candidatus Solibacter sp. | reverse complement strand
TCAGGGTGTTTTTGACGATTTCGTCCTTCCACGTGGTAGTCAGGCTGCGGTACATGTGCAGGCACAGCAGGAGGCAGTCCACCGTGCTCCAGGGCCGCGGCTGGTAATTGAGCAGGGTGAATTCCAGAGGAAGATTGTGCAGGTGGGTGGCGATGAACTGATTGACGCCGCGGGTGTAGGCGGCGAAAGCCGCGCGATCCCCGGCAGGCAGCGTGATGTAGGCATCCTCGGCGATGCGCCGCAGCCGCAGTTTGCGCGACTCGCGGTCGCTTTCCAGCAAGTTGGGGCCCAGAATCTCGGCGAGCGACCCGCCGGCGTAGCGGCGCAGGGCGTCCATCTGAAACAGCCGGTCCTGCGCGGTCACGTAGCCCTGGACGAAGAAGGCATCCTCCTGGCTGGCTGCGCGGATGTGCGGTTCGCCGTGGGTATCGAAACTCACAGTGGCGCCCGCAGCCAGTGGAGCGTCGACGGCGCCGGAGCGCTGGGGCAACGGCCGCCAGACGTACCAGTAAACCAGGGCAAGGCCGGCCACCAACAGAACGGCGACGGCGATGTTGACGGCTTTGACAACGCGTGCAACTAGAGAATGAGTCATCAGAGAGGCGGTAAGTCTCAATGATAGCCCGCCAGAGGGAGGGGCCACAAAAAAGGGGCGCCCTCCGGGGTACTTTGGAGTGCGCCCACCTACGTAACGGAGTTAGTTGGTTACCTATAGAGACGATTCCGGGGCGATTTGGTTAGAGTTTCCGGTAGAATAATTTAGGGGCCTGTGACCGAATCCTCCGTTCGCCTGCTGATCGTCGTATTGCTTATCGCCATCAACGGCTTCTTTGCGGGGGCTGAGGTGTCGCTGCTTTCGGTGCGCCATTCGCGGCTGCGTCAGATGGCCGCGGACGGCAACGCCGGCGCGCAGGCGGCGCTCAGTCTTCTATCCAATCCGGGGCGGCTGCTTTCCGTGACCCAGGTAGGTGTGACGCTCGCCAGTCTGGGCCTGGGGTGGGCCGGCGAGGGCACCATTTACGAAATTCTGGCCGCGCTGTTCGCGCCGGTGATCACACCGGTCAGCGCCCGGTACCTGCACGGCCTGTGCTTCGTCCTCTCTTTCCTGATCATCAGTTTTCTTCACGTGGTGATGGGCGAAGTAGTGCCGAAGAATCTGGCGATCTCCAAGGCCGACCGGTTGGCCGCCCTGACCGCTCCGCCGCTCCTGCTCTTCTATCGCGCCACCCTGCCTTTCGTGGTGGTGATCGAGCGCTCGGCGGAAGCGATCACGCGGGCGCTCCACCTGAAAGGCGGCGGGCACGGCAACGTACACAGCGCCGAGGAACTGAAGCTGATCGTCTCCAGCATCCGCGGTTTGGGACACCTGCCCGAAGCGCAGGAGGACATGATCCATCGCGTGCTGGACCTGGACGCCATTTCGGTGCGTGAAATCATGGTGCCGCGCAACGATATCGCTTCGATTTCGAGCGACGCCACGCTGGACGAGGTGCTGCACACTATGATCGAGCAGCAGCACTCGCGGCTGCCGGTGTATGCGGGGACGCCTGAGAAGATTGTCGGACTGCTGCACTACAAGGATCTGCTGCCGGTTTGGGAAGAGCGGCGGCGCGCCATCCGCAGCAGCCGTCCCAGCCGGGCTTTTCGCATCGACCGCCTGCTCCGGTCGGTGATGTTCGTCCCCGAGACCAAGCCCGCCTCGCAGATGTTCGATGAGTTCCGCACGAGCCGCTCTCACCTGGCAATGGTTGTGGATGAATTCGGTACCATCATCGGCATGCTGACCGTGGAAGACGTGCTGGAACAAATTGTGGGCCGGATCGAAGACGAGCACGACGAGAAAGCCGTACGCCGCGGCACAGAGACGGATGATTTGGAACTGGACGGAACCGCCCGCATCCGCGACCTGGAAAGCGAATACGGCATAGAGATTGCGCCGGGCGCCGGTTTCGAGACCTTGGCGGGGTTCCTGCTCTTCCGGCTGGGTGACATACCGCAAGCCGGCGCAAGGGTGGAGTATCAGGGGCGGCGCTTCACCGTACTGGAGATGGACCGCAATCGCATCGCGCGCGTGCGCATTGAGAAGGTAGTGGCATAGGGTTCCCCTTGCGGTTGGTTGGCAAGCGAAGGCGCCTGCTCCGCCAAGCGCGCTAGGATAAGGTAGACATGTTGGGCATCGAGCGGTCGGCGGCGCGCTACACCTGGACAGCGGCGATGGTGGTGCTGCTCCTCTGGCTGGTCTACCTGTTGCGCTCCACGCTGTTTGTTTTCGCGCTGGCGCTGCTGTTCGCCTACCTTCTCTCTCCTCTGGTCGACCTGCTGGATCGTGCGATCCCAC
Source organism: Candidatus Solibacter sp. (assembly GCA_026394025.1). Classification (GTDB taxonomy): domain Bacteria; phylum Acidobacteriota; class Terriglobia; order Bryobacterales; family Bryobacteraceae; genus Solibacter. The sequence continues at coordinate 4,427 of JAPKZC010000757.1, read as the reverse complement.
GCAAGGGTACGCGCACGCTGGCGTTGGCGTTGTCCTATGTAATTTTTATCGGTGTGATCGTGCTCATCGGGATTCAGATCGGCACGCGTGTGGTGTCTCAGGCTCAGACGCTGGCCAGCAGACTGCCCGACATGATGGCGAAGGTCGAGCAGCCCTCGGACATCGCGCCCGCGGGTCTCAACTCGCTTAAGGCCCAGCTGGTCGCCAGTCTTCGTACGAATTGGGCACAGCGCAGCAGTGACATAATGCGGGAGCTTCCCTCCGCTGGCCTGAAATTCCTCTCGGCGGCCAGCAATCTGATCTATGTGGTGATCGTTCCCGTTCTGGCGTTTTTCTTTCTAAAGGATGGCGACGTCATCCGCAGCAACCTGCTGGATATCGTGGACGTAGGTCCTTTGCGCGACGTGGTGGGGAGCGTGATGGCCCACATCCATCTCCTGCTGGCGCATTCGATGCGCGCCCTGGTGCTGCTCTCGCTGGCCACGTTTACGGCCTACGCCATATTCTTCACCATCATGGGAGTGCCGTTCGGCGTCCTGCTGGCGGTGGTGGCCATGGCGCTTGAATTCATCCCTATGATTGGACCGCTGATGGCCATCGCCGTCATCCTGCTGGTCACCCTGGTTGCGGGCGCGCACTTCTGGGCCGTGGTCATCTTCATCGTGGCCTACCGCATGTTCCAGGACTACTTCCTCTCTCCCCACCTGATGGGGCAGGGAGTGGAACTACATCCGCTGCTGGTGCTGCTGGGCGTTTTCGGGGGCGCGGAAGTGGCGGGTGTCGCAGGAAGTTTTCTTTCCGTGCCGGTGCTGGCGATGGCCCGTATCCTGTACGTGAGAACCCGCCGTTCGCGATTGAGCGTTGCCGAGGCGACGTCCGTGCTGACGCGATGAGACGCGCGCTCTGCCTTGCCCTGCTGGCGTGGCCGGCCTCGGCCCACGTCATGAGCATGAGTTCCGGAGATCTCGCCATCCTCGGCGCGCGGGCGCACTACGAATTGCGCATGCCGTTTTACGAACTGGCGCACGTACCGAATCCCGAGCGTACCCTGCTGGAGCACATCCGCTTCGCCGGCGCCCGGCTGCTGCGTAGCGAGTGCCGCGCCGATGCCGCGCGCGATACCTACATCTGCGCCGCGGATTACGAATTCGCCGCGCCGGTGGATCGCCTGGATGTAGAGTGTACCTTCACCGCCATCACGGTGCCCAACCACGTACATCTGCTCCGCGCCTCGCTCGGCGAAAAACGCGATGAGGCCATCTTTGAACTCGGCTTCACGCGCACTACCCTGCGTTTCCGTCCGCCCACCGCCGCCGAAATCGCCATCACGCAGGCCGGTGCGGGCTTCGTGCGCGCGCTCGGCGGCACCGTGCACGTACTGTTTCTGGCGGCCCTGGTGCTGGCCGCGCGCTCGCGCCGGGAACTGCTCGCCATCGCCGCCACGTTTCTGGCGGGCCAGGCCGCCAGCGTGCTCACGATGGCGCACGTCGTCTGGCAGCCCGCGCCGCGATTCGTGGAGGCCGCGACGGCGCTGGCGGTGGCCTATCTCGCGGTGGAGATCCTGCTGCTCCCGCAGGCGGGTGCGCGCTGGCTGGTGGCGGGGGTGCTGGGGGCGCTGCACGGCCTCTACTTCCATTTGTTCGTGCAGACCACGGGATACTCTCCGACGCTGGTGCTGCTGGGCGCGGGGCTCGCCGAGGCGACCGCCATTGCCGTGCTCGCACTGGTGCTCTCGCGAGTGGGCCGCATGGCGCGGGCGTTCCGGCCCGTGCAGGTTTCGGCATCGGCGCTGCTGTTGTTCGGCATGGTCTGGTTTCTGTTGCGGCTGCGGAGTTAGAACACTCATCGCGCCAAGCTCCGCCGCCACGCCGGCGGCGCAAGATAGGAACGTATACGAACCATCGGGAAGAGGTCGAGAGATACCAGTAGCGTCCAGGATCCTGGAGCGGGCCAGAATCGCCCAGGCCGGGCCAGTAGCCCCGCAGATGTGGGGTGTGCGCCTGGGAAATTCGTGATCATCAGTGCCGCACTGCTGGTGGCTCTACCGGCAGCAACCGGCCAGACACCGCTCTTCATGACTGCAAGTGTTGGGTGAAGCGCATGCCCGGCCTACCGATTCCCGGCGGCGCAAGACGATGACGAGCGGAGGTACACCATCCAATCGGGTGTTCGGCCGTTCGGCTTCGGAAAACCGCCGCTCATCCGCCTCATGGCGCCTTCTGGCCGGGCACCGCGCCGCCGAAGCTCAAGCGAACCGGCGGTCTTCGCGCATAGTGTTGCAGCACCGCGCCGGGGGACCCCCACTCACTTCCGCAATATCTCCCGGTACACTTCATACGCCGCCTTGCCGAAGAGCACGAAGATCACCTGCTCCAGCGTCGTGTCCGGCCGCTCCAGATGCCGGCGCACTTCCCGTATGGCGATCCCTGCCGCTTCGTTCGGCGGGTAGCCGTACAACCCCGTGCTGATCGCCGGAAAGCTGACGGAGCGCACCCCGCGCTCGTCGGCCAGTGCCAGGCACTTGCGGTAGCAGCCGGCCAGCAACTCCGCTTCCCCGTGGCGGCCATCGCGGTACACCGGACCTACCGCGTGGAACACGAACTTCGCCGGCAACTCGCCCGCGCCCGTCGCCACCGCGCTGCCGGTGGGACATCCGCCCGCCTGGGCGCGGATCGCGTCCAGTTCGTGCATGATGGCGGGGCCGCCGGCGCGGTGGATGGCGCCATCCACGCCGCCTCCACCGGCCAGGGCGGAATTGGCCGCGTTCGCCATGGCGTCCACCGCGATCCGCGTGATGTCGCCTTCCTGTAGAACGATCTTTCTTCCGGTGGGGCTCGTCCAGTCCATACCTATCAATTACAATCATTTCATGACCAGGCGAGAACTTCTGGCGGCAGGCGCCGCGATTGCCACTTGCGCAAGCCCTCTGATGGCGGCCAAAACCCACATCGACAAATCGCGCATCAGCGCGATCACCGACGAAATCGGTCTCAGCACCTTGGAGGCAATCGCATTCGCGCATTACTACGGGATGCAGAACGTCGAAATCCGTAACTCGCCTGGCAAGAGGGAATATTACCTGCTGCCCGAACCTGAAATCAAGGCCGACGCAGACCTCTTTGCCAAAGAGGGGCTCAAGGTCTCATTCGTCAATACCGGCCTGCTCAAGTTCACATGGCCGGGCACCGAACCCGCGCGCCGCCGCACCGAAACGCCGGAAACCCGCGACAAGCGTCTCGCCGCCGAGAAGGTGCGCTGGGACCAGCGTTTCGACGATCTCCAGAAAGCAATCCGCTGCGCCCACATTATGGGCTGCGACAAAGTACGTGTTTTCGCCGGCTCCCGCGTGGCCGACCCCACCACGGTTTACCAGACGATCGCCGACACCCTGGGCGAGATGTCCAAGCTGGCGGAAAAGGAAAAGGTTTACCTCCTGCTGGAGAACGAAGGTTCGCAGAACATCGCCACCGCGGCGGAAATCGCCGACATCATGAAACTGATGCCCTCCAGGTGGGTGGGCTTCACGTGGGATCCCCACAACGCCTACGGCAAGGAGAAGACCTACCCTGAAGCCTATTCGCTGCTGCCCATGCCGCGCATGTTGAACCTGCAAATCAAGGGCAAAGGGGTAATGCCGGAAAGTCCCGAGAAGGAGGATTGGCGCGCCATCTTCGCCGCACTGAACAACGATGGCTATGAGGGCAAGGTCGGCCTTGAGACCCATCTCTTCGACGGTACTTTGATCACGGCGGCGCACAAATCCATGGATGAGATTATGAAGATTGTGCGCGAGGTCTGACCATGCGAAGCAGCTTTACGGCCGCGTTCGGCATTGGCCTCGCGATCATCGCACTCGCGGTGGGCGGCATTTTCCTGATGCAGCGCGGCGACCGGATTGAACTTCCGGGCAAGATTCTGAAAGTGCGCACCGCGCCGCTCGATGAGGAGAGTTCGATCGTCGTGATCGACTTCCGCATCACCAATCCATCGAACGTGCAGTTTGAAGTGCGCACCGTGACGGTGGAGATGGACGATAACCAGGGCAAGAGCTACCTCGGCCAATCGGTGAGCGAAGTGGACGCCAAGCGTCTCTTCGAAGCTGTGCCGGTGCTCGGGCCGAAGTTCAACACGACGCTGCTGATGCGCGAGCGGCTTGGGTCGCATGGGTCTGCGGACCGCATGATCGCGGCGCGATTCCAGGCCCCGCTGGTCTTGCTCGATGGCCGCAAGCGGTTCATGGTTCGCATAGAGGAGGTCGATGGCAAGGTGTTCGAGTATGCGGAGCGCTAACGAGGCTCTGCCTCAGACCGACGAGGTGTATTTCCGCCGCGTGTGAGGATCGCACATAATCCGAGAGATGGCTCCGGTCGACAGTGGAGAACTGCAAGCAGTTCCCGCCAATGATTTAGCCGCCGAAGCGGCAGTCG
>JAPKZC010000564.1 GCA_026394025.1 Candidatus Solibacter sp. | reverse complement strand
GCTGAGTTTGGTCGACCTCACGAAGGTCGCCGAACCCGGAACCCTGTCGCTCTAACGGCGGGGTTCCTTCACTTTTCCGCCTTCCCTGACACGATAACTCCGTGCAGCCGGCTTGTGGATGATCGGACAGATGACCGCGCCTTCGGCGCCGATGATGTCGCTCCCCTCGGCCCGAAGTTCAGAAAACTACGTTTTCAGATGATCGCCGACACCAAATTGATGACCGCAGAAGTCCTCGCACGCCCCGCAGGCCTGATAGTGGTGTGCATTGGGGGCCTCATCCTCAGTTTACTTTGGTACCGTGTACTCCGCTCAGCGGAGTATTGGACATCGCGATGGGAGGGCGTGTGCCGAGGCCTAGAGGAACAGGCATTTGGGGAAATCGAGATCTTACGAAATTGCAGGCCGAAGGGACACTTCTCCACAAAGGCAGTGGCGCGACACAGCGCACTACTGTTCATCGTGATCTGGGTAGCGGCCCTTGCCTATATCGCGGTCTCAATTTCAATCTGACCCCAGCTACCCGAATTTCCCTCAGGTCTTGATCCTCGATGGTTCTGTGGTAAACTTCCCAGTGGCGAATCGCTAGTCTACGGTTCCGGCAAAGATTGGCTTGGGGTGCGGTTGGCGGGCGTCAGGCCGGTGTTGACCCGTCCACATCCAAGCTCCGTGGGCTTCTGTTTATGGGCAGACACTATCTCGCAACGCGAAAGCCGCAACGAATTCAGCGAATCCGCGATAAAGTCGAGTCCATGAATGCGCGAGGGGTGCCGGTTGATCGGCTTGACCAAAAATGGGGCGGGCAAGATATAGACCTCGATGTTCTCCTTAAGCACCGTCTGGGGGACTTGGGCTATACGGCACTGTGCAATATCGAGAATCTGTTGGATGCGATTGACGAGACCTACACCCAGGCTATCGGTGAGGCCATCACCGAGATTGCCTACTTCGTTGGCGCGAACAAGATTTCGGTTGAAGACGTGATTATGATGGCCAGCGAAATCTGCCCGCCGCCAACCAATCGAAAGTATGAATTCCGTGGCATCAACGCAGATCAGACGATTGCCGCTCACCGCACGTGCCGTGAATCCCCCTTCGACTTCCTTAGACATCCATTCCGAATGGCCGGTACGAATTATGGATGGCGTTTCCTGAGGGGGCTCAGCCTAGCGCAACTGGAACTCTTGGCAGAGCGGCTGCAAAACAAAGCTCCTATGCATTGCTCAACTGTCCTTCGATTTGAACCAACGCAGCGGTAGGTTCGTAAGGCTCCGAAGGAAAAGCAGGGGGACCAAGATGCGCTACCGTTCTGAATTTGAGGTGAGGGTGGGTTCGGCGGAACTCCCGTCCAAGAACATCAATCTCCACACACGTTCTGATCTGAAATGGGGCGTAACAGAGAACTTTAAACAGCAAAGTGAATTCTACGTGAATCGGACTGGCAAACACCGCGTCTTTGGCGTTGACGGCTGTATGCAGAATCAGTAACTTGCCTGTTATCAATGACCTATAGCGGGCCAACTCCCCCCGCCTCCACCACCCCGAACTTGTCCTGACTCGCGGCAGTTTGCACGCGGATTTTCGCCCCGGCTAACCACCTCTGGATGAAACGTTCCGATCTTCCCCGACACTATCCGTCGATGATGGAAGTTGGAGAAGACAGCATGCGCAGCCCGGGCCGCTTCGGCGTATTGGCCCAGAGAGCGGGACGGTCAGTGGGTGAGACAGAAACGCGTGACACCGGGGAACGGCGTCTTGGCCGGCGTTACGAGGTCGGTCTTTCGATTCGATTCCGCGTTCTGTCGGCCGACTCGGTATCGGAGTGGCACGTCGGTCGGACCTTTGACTTGAGTAGCACGGGCATCATTTTCCGGTACCGCCACCCGTTGCCCGAGGGTGCACGCATCGAGATGGTCATCGCCTGGCCTTCGGAACAAGGCTCCCTCCCGCCAATCTGCCTGCGAGCGTCGGGCGAGGTAGTGCGAAGCCAAGACCAGAAAACTGCGGCTCGGATTACTTCCCGCCAAATGGGCATCGACGAGGCGAGCTTTCCGGCAAACGTTCGATGGCGGCACGCAACCGGCTGAGGGCATCGTTGGCCTTCACACCCTGGCCCGCCATCTGAAGGCCGCCTAGCCTTTCGCCAGGCGGCGGGAATTGCCGATGACGGAGAGGCTGGAGAGCACCATGGCGGCCGCTGCCAGGATGGGGTTGAGGATTCCAGCCATGGCCAGGCTGATGCCCACCACGTTGTAGGCGAATGCCCAGAAGAGGTTCTGGCGCACGATGGTGAAGGTGCGGCGCGCCAGATCCAGCGTCTCGGTGACGGCGGCGAGCGAGCGGCCCATGAGCACCAGCGGCGCGGCCTGCATGGCGATATCGGCGCCGGTACCGAGGGCGATTCCCAAGTCGGCCTGCGCCAGACTGGGCGCATCGTTGACCCCATCGCCAATCATGGCGACTACCTTCCCCTGCTGCTGAAGCTCTCGAATGATGGTCACTTTACGCTCCGGCAGCGCTTCGGCCGTCCACTCGTCGGCGCCGATCTGGCTCGCGATTCCGGCGGTGGCATCGCGCGTATCGCCGGAGAGCAGCATGGTGCGGATGCCGCGGCGGCGCAGGTCGGCGCACAGCGCGGCGGCCTCCGGACGCACGCGGTCGCCGAAGGAAAGCGCGCCCCGGACTTCGCCGTCCCACCCGAAATAGACGATGGAGCCGGAGAGGTGGGGGTAGTCGGCGGACCCCGTGGAGAGTTGATCCACCAGGGCGCGATTGCCCAGGAAGTACTGCGTGCCGTTGACGGTCCCGGTGATCCCGTGGCCGGCGTGGACGGATACGTCTGTGGCGCGGAGCATGCCGTCTGTCTGTCCCGCCAGCGCCTTCGCGATGGGGTGCTCGCTCCAGGCTTCGACGGCGGCGAGTTCGGCCATGCGGCTGGTATCGCCCGCCGATTCCACCAGGGCGAACTCGCCGAAGGTTGCGGTGCCGGTCTTATCCAGAATCAACATGTGCACGGCGCGGATGGTCTCCAGCACGCGCGTGTCGCCGACCAGAATGCCGCGGCGTCCGGCGGCGGCCACCGCGGCGGTCAACGCCAGAGGGGTAGCGATGCCGAGCGCGCAGGGGCAGGCGATCACCAGCACGGCGATGGCGTGCATCAGCGCCGTCCCGGGTTGTCCGGTGCCGACTTGCCAGATGGCGAAGGTGGTTACCGCGAGCCCGAGCACCGCGGGAATAAAGAGGCGGGCCACGCGATCCACCGAGCGTTCTATTCGGGTGCGGCTGGCGGCGGCCTGTTCCACGGTGCGGACGATCCGCGCCAGCGTGCTCTCCGCACCCACGCGGGTGGCGCGGATTTCGAGGACGCCTCCGGTGTTGATGCTGCCGGAGACTACGCTATCGCCCACGGTCTTGGCCACCGGCGCGGATTCCCCGGTCAGCACGCTCTCATCGGTGTGGGAGCGGCCTTCCATCACCGTGCCATCGGCGGGCATGCGCTCACCGGATTTGACGCGGAAGACGGAGCCCGGCTGCAACGCCTCTACGGACACGAAGCGCTCGCGACCGTCCTGCACGAGGCGCACCTTGCCAGGCATCATGCGGTGCAGCAAGGTCAGCGCCCGCGCCGCGCGTTGCTTGGCGCTGCGTTCGATTACTTTGCCGGTGAGCACCAGGGCCACGATGGCGCAGACGGTATCGAAGTAAACGCGGTTATCGCCGCGAAAGGACTGCACCGCGCTATACCCGTAGGCCATCAGGATTCCCATGGCCAGCAGCGACTCCATGCGCAGGACGCCGGCGCGCGCGCCCGCCCAGGCAACGCGCAGAACGGGCGCGGCGCAGTAGAACACGCTGGGCGTGGCCAGCGCCATCAACAGGAAGGGGATGTAGCGGCCATAACTGGCCGTGATGGGTTCGAAGTAGCTGGCGTACACCACCAGGCTGAACATCATCACGTTCATGGAGAGGAAGGCCGCGATGCCGGTGCGCAGCAGCAGGTCCTTGCGCTCGGCGTCGGCGGGCGCGCTGCTGCCGGTGTACGCAGTGGCGCGGTAGCCGAGCGACGCCACGCTTTCCTCGATGCGGTCGCGCGGCACATACTGCGGGCAGTAGCGCACCTTCAACAGGTCGCTGGAGAACATCACTTCGGCGGCGGCAATTCCGCGCACTTTGGTGAGGGCGTGCTCGATCAGCCAGCCGCATGAGGTACACCACATGCCGGCGATATGAAACACGGCCTCGCGCGTTTCGGCGTCTTGTGGGACAGGCCTCTGGCCTGTATCCCCGGTGCTTGCAGAGATAAGTCCCAGTTTAAGGCTCTGTTGGAATAGTTCCGTATCGCGGAAGTTCTGGCCGCTGTTGACGACGCCGCTTTCCAGCAGAATCGCGTAGACGTTCTCACAGCCGGCGCAACAGAAGGACGCGTCACCCGAGGGCAGCCCGCATAGCGTGCAGGTCATGAGTGGTTGTGGGGCGGACCCCCTGGTCCGCGGCCGACGCCCCCGTCGGCCT
>JAPKZC010001115.1 GCA_026394025.1 Candidatus Solibacter sp. | reverse complement strand
GGCACTTGCAGGATGGCGTTCGCAGGCTCGGGTCTCTCGCTGTAGTTCGCCAGTTCGCCGTAGACCGCGAAGCCTCCGCGCCACAGGCGCATGGCGGCCTTGGTGCCGCGAATCATCAACCCGCCGCCCTCGATATAGCCCAGCAGGGCGCTATCGAATTCCACCACTACGTTGCCCGGATACGCCAGCGCCGCGCTCATCGTGTCCGGCGTCTGCCGCTGCACCAGGACAGCCTTCAGACCGGTCGCGGTGGCGCGCGTGGGCGTGTCGGCGTTCATGATCCAGTGGGCGACATCCACCCAATGGACAAAGAGATCCGTCATCGCGCCGCCGCCGAAATCCCAATACCAGCGCCAGTTGCCGAACTGGTCCGGATCGAAGGGGCGGTCGGTGGCGGAACCCAGGAAGCGCTTCCAGTCGAGCTTGGCCATGTTGAAGGACGGCACGCGGCCCATCGACGGAATGTGGTTCTGAAACCAGTAGGTGCGGATCATGGTCACCTGGCCGAGGCGACCGTCGAGGATCTCCCGGCGCGCCTGCGCGAAGTGCTCCCAACTGCGCTGCTGCAGGCCGACCTGCACCACGCGCTTGGAATCTTTCACGGCGGCGACGAGCCCCGCACCCTCCTCGATCGAGTGCGTGATGGGCTTCTCGCAGTAAACGTCTTTCCCGGCGCGCACGGCGGCGATGGTGATGGGCACGTGCCAGTGGTCGGGCGTACCGATGACGACGGCGTCGATATCCTTGCGGTCGAGGATCTCGCGGTAGTCGAGGTAGTCGCGCGCGTCCGGCGTGGCGTACTTGGATTTGGCTTCCAGGCGGCGCGGTTCGTAAACATCGCAGCAGGCGACGATTTCGTTCTGTTCGGCGAGCTTCAACTGGCTCAAGAGATACTGGCCGCGTCCGCCGGTGCCGATGGCGCCAACGCGTATGCGGTCGTTGGCTCCCATGATTTGGCCGTAGGACGCGGCGGTGGCCAGTGCGGCGCGGACGAACTGGCGGCGATGAGGTGTATCGGAGGAATTCATGGATGATTGCCTGAGTCGATTGCAGTATACAACGGTGCGGTATCCACGCGGGCCGTACTGGTGATCTAATGGAGGCGACCGGAGGCTGGGACACATGCCGGAACAGCGATTGGATCGAAGGAGTTTTCTCGCGGGGGCGGCGGGGGTGGCGACCGCCGCCGCACAGGCGCCCGAGGCGCGGCAGAGGCCGAACATCCTGCACATCATGACCGACCAGCAGCAGTGGGCCACCATCGCCGGACGGTCGGGCTGCCGCACGCCGCATATCGACCGGCTGGCGCGCGAGGGCCTGCTCTTCGAGCGAAGCTACACGCCCTCGGCGGTGTGCTGTCCGGCGCGCGCCATGTTGCTGAGCGGCGCCTATCACTGGCACAACGGCGTGTACAACCAGGTGCATTCGCCGCCCTCCGTGCATCGCGACATGAACCCCGATGTGGTGCTCTACTCGCAACGCCTGCGCGAGGCGGGCTATCGTCTGGGCTATGTCGGCAAATGGCACGCCAGCTACCTGCGCACGCCGCTCGATTTCGGCTTTCACGAGGTGGCCGGCGTCCAGGGCTGCGACCCCGCCCTGCTGCAAAAAATGAACTTGAACCCAGATAGCGTGCCGCGCTCCACCGAACGGTTGACCGTGACCAACCAGCGCATGATGCGCTGGCCGGGTTCGGAGCCCTTCGCGATGTGGGGTTACAAGGAGGGTCCGGAGGAGGCCACGCCGGAGTGGCGTAACGCGGAACTGGCGTCGCGCATGATGGCGCGCTTCGCCAAGGGCGCGCAGCCGTGGCATCTGGAAGTGCATTTCGTGGAGCCGCACGATCCCTACATGCCGCTGAAGCAGTACCTGGACCGCTACGACCCGCGCTCTATTCCGGTGCCGAAGAGCTTCACCGACACGTTCGCCGGTAAGCCCGGCATGCACCGCCGCGAGTCGGAAACCTGGGGCGCGGTGACCGAAGACGATGTCCGCCAGAGCCGCGCGCACTACTACGCCTACACGGAGCAGTTGGACGCGCAGATCGGGCGCCTGCTGAAGGCGCTCGACGAGACGGGGCAGGCGGACCGCACGCTGGTGGCGTTCACCGTGGACCACGGCGATATGGTGGGCGCGCACCGCATGTGGATCAAGGGCTGGCTGCCCTATGAGGAGTGCTATCGGGTGCCGATGATTGTGCGCTGGCCGGGGAAGACGGAGGCCGGATCGAAGTCCACGCGCCTGGTGCAGACGCACGACCTGGCGCATACCTACGTCGCCGCGGCGGGTGCGCGAGCCATGCCATTTGCCGACGGCACGGCGTTACAGCCCGTCTTCGCCGACCCGCGGAGCGCGGCGTGGCGCGACGACATCCTGTGCGCCTACTACGGAGGCGAGTTCCTGTACACCCAGCGGATCGCCATCACGGACCGGTTCAAGTACGTGTTCAACGGGTTCGACTTCGACGAGATGTACGATCTGGAGCGCGACCCCGACGAAATGCGCAACGTTGTGAACGAGGCCGAGTACGAGAAGTGGACCGCCGACATGCGGGCGCGGATGTACGAGATGATGGCGCGCTTTCACGATCCGTACGGCGATGCGCCGGAGAAATACTCATCGGCGACGAGCGGCGACCGCTATTGCGCGGCGCGGTATCTGCCGCGCGGACGGCGGGCGCCGGTGGCATAAGCGAAACCGCCAGCGAAGGCCGGGCAGGCCTTCAGCCGGCCGGACTCCGAGCTGCGCTCGGATGCACAAGGCGGAGCCTTATGCCACGCGATGGCCTTACGGCCGCGACCCGATCATGAGCCCGGTGGTTCCCGGCAGGCGGGTGTGGCGAATCTCCTGGAAACCCGCCTCACCGAGCCAGCCAGCATACTCCGGCTCGCTGTAGCTGCTGCCACCGCGCGTGCCCACCAGCATATTGAGCGCGAACAGCGCGGCGAAGCGCGGAGCCGTCTTATCCGGCTCCAGGATGAAATCCTGTATGACGACGCGGCCGCCGGGCGCCAGGGCCTCGCGGCAGCGGCGCAGCAGGTCGAGATTCTCCTCGGGGCTGAGCATGTGACAGATGGCGGAGACGAATACCAGATCGTATGCTTCACCCAGCGGGCCGGAACGGAGATCGCCCGTACGGATTGTGATGCGGTCCGCCACCCCGGCCGCCTCGATATGGCGCCGCGCGATAGGCTCCACGGCGGCCAAGTCCAGGATGTCGGCCCGCAAGGCGGCATTGGCCTGGACGAACGCGATGGAATAAGCGCCCGACCCGCCGCCCACGTCCAGCATGCGGCGGGCGTTCTGCGCGCCGGCGGCGCGCACTACCAGCGGCGCGCGTTCCGAAGCGTTGCGGTGCATGGCGGCGATGAAGGCCTCGGTCCAATCCTGGCCGCGTCTGGCGGCCTCGTCGCGGGCGACGGCGGTGCCGGCTCGCACGCAGTCTGTGAGTGTTGACCAGCGCTGCCACAAGTGCGCCGTGTGCAGCAAGGCAGGACGAGCGTTGTCGCGCGACCCGGCGGCGAAGTAACGCGCGGCCGCCTGCGAGTTGTGAAAGATCTCTTCGCGCTTGAGCAGCAGGCGCAGGGATGCCAGCGCGTTCAGGAGCATCTCGGTAGCGCGCGGGTCGGTGCCGAGCCGGGTGGCCACCTGCGCCGCGCTGGCGCCGTCCCCCACGGCGGTGAACAGGTCGAGTTCCAGCGCGGTGAGGACGGCGCGGCTCTCCTGAAACCCCCGGATGAGGCCGGTCAGGTCGTCGGGCAGAACCCCCGCGGCATCACGTGCGCGGAGTCCGGCGTACATCTTCTCGCGGTTGGTGAGGATCTCCGCGCGCAGAGCCGCGGAATCGGTGCGCAGCAGGCGCTCGACGGGCGTGTCCGCCTGGAAATGCGAGCCCACGATCTCCGGCACGTCCGCCGGCGTCACGCCCGAGTACCACAGGCCTTCGGGATAGACGATCAGGTTCGGCCCGTGCTCGCACAAGCCCAGCGAGCCGCACGCCGTCACCTGGACTTCGTCCTCCAGCCCCCGTGCGTTGATTTCGCGCCGCAGCGCTTCCAGCACCTGGCCCGAGCCCCGCGCGCCGCAGCACGGCAGGCCTTCGGGCTTCTGCTGATCGCAGACAAATACGTGATACCGGAAGGGCTCCATGTTCTCTTTCTCCGGTTTCACGGTAACAGGTTTTATTATGATGGGTGCTATGTTCGATCCGCACGCGTACGGCGACGAAATCGCGCGCATTCTGGCGCTCGATGGCAACGGCGAGCGGCTGATGCCTCTGGCCGGCAGCACGTGCAGTTCGACGGCGGCGCGCGGGTTGCTGAAGGTGTCGCGCCTGCCGCCCGCGGTGCTGGCGGGGCTGTATCTCTACTTCTCGTGCTGGGACGAGGCGCACGGCGTGGCGCAGGATCTGGACACTCTCGAGGGAAGTTACTGGCACGCCCTGGTGCACCGGCAGGAGCCCGACGCCGGGAACTCCGCGTACTGGTTCCGGCGTGTGGGCAAGCATCCGGTCTTTCCCGCGCTACGGGAGCGCGCGGCGGAAATCGGAGTCGAGTGCGGCGGTGCGTGGGATCCGCTCGGGTTCATCGACTACTGCGAAGAGGCGCGAACTCGTCCGGGGTCGCCGGAGGAACGAATGGCGCTGGAGGTGCAGCGGGCGGAGTGGCAGTTGCTGTTCGATTGGTGCGCCGGGGCGCGTTAGACTCTCACTTCAGCAGCGGCGTCAGGGTCCGCATGACGAGCGCTTCCACCTTGCGCGCGCCCGCCGCGTTGGGGTGTATGCCGTCGCGCTGCATGAATTCGTCGTGCCCGCCCACGCCCTCCAGAAGGAAGGGGATCAGCGTCAGCTTGTATTTCACGGCGAGATCCTTATACACCGCCTCGAATCTTCCGATGAACGCGGCGCCGTAATTTGGCGGGAGCGACATGCCGGCAAGGACGACGCGCGCTCCGGCGCCTTGGAACGCCTCGATCATTTGCGCCAGGTTGGCTTGCGTGATGGCGAGGGGGATGCCGCGCAGGCCATCGTTGCCGCCGAGTTCGAGGAGGACGACGGCCGGCTTTTCGGCGAGCGCCATGGGGAGGCGGGCGAGGCCGTCCTGCGTGGTGTCGCCGCTGACGCCAAGATTGACGACGCGGTAGCGGATGGCGCGGCGGTCCAGATCTTGCTGGAGGAGGTCGGGGAAACTCTGACCGGCATCGAGGCCGAAGCCGGCGGTGATGCTGTCGCCAAAGCAGACGATAGCGGGGCGCGCGTCGGCGGCGGGAGGCGGGGCGGGCGCGGCGGCGACGGGCGCCGTGGGCTGCGTCGCGGGTTTTTCCGGCGTGCCGCATCCGCACAGAAGCACCGCTGTGGCGATCCAACAGAATCTGAGCATCTGAATGCCATAATATAGGCTTGATCCAGGTTCGTGCGCTCACCAAGTCAATTGACACCGGCACTCGCCGTGTGGAGATCCTCAAGGGCATCGATCTAGAAATCCCGCGCGGGCAGTTTGCGGCCATCATGGGGCCTTCGGGCAGCGGAAAGAGTACCCTGCTCGGCCTGCTGGCCGGGCTCGACACGCCAACCAGCGGGCAGGTGATTCTGGACGGCGAGGACATCACCCATCTGGGCGAGGACGATATGGCGCTGCTGCGCGGGCGCAAGATCGGATTCGTCTTCCAGTCCTACCACCTGATTTCCACCCTGACGGCGGAGGAGAACGTGCTGCTGCCGATGGAACTGGCGGGGGCCGAAGCGGGCGGGCGGGAGCGCGCGCGGGAACTGCTGGAGCGCGTGGGGCTGGGCGGACGGAGCGACCACTACCCGGTGCAACTCTCCGGCGGCGAACAACAGCGCGTGGCGCTGGCGCGCGCGTTCGCGCTGCGTCCGCCGATTCTGCTGGCCGATGAGCCCACCGGGAACCTGGACAGCACCACCGGGGGCGCGGTGTTGGAACTGCTGCTGGCGCTGAATCGCGAACAGGGAACCACCATGGTGCTGGTGACGCACGAGCAATCGCTGGCTGAGAGCGCGGACCGCCGCATCGTGCTGCACGATGGCCTCGTGGTCAGTCAATGAGTCCGAAGCCGCAGCTCTCCTGGCGCGCGGCCATGCGCATCGCGTGGCGGGAAATGCGCGCCTCGCGCGCCAAGTTTCTGTTCGTGGTGCTGTCGGTGGCCATCGGCGTGGGGTCGCTGACCGGAGTCCGCGGCTTCAGCAGCTCGTTCCGCCACATGATGCTGGCCGAGGCGCGCACGCTGATGGCGGGCGATCTGACGGCGCGGGTATTCGCCCTGCCGGCCGTGGAGCAGGTGGCGGCGCTGCGCCGTCTGGAGGCGCGCGGCGTGCGCTACACGTGGATCACGGAGACGGTGACCATGGCGAGTTCCGCGTCCACGGCAGACCCGCTGCTGATTTCGGTGAAGGCGGTGGACCCCGGCGCGTATCCTTATTACGGCGTGGTGGAGCTGAATCCGCCGCGGCCGCTGCGCGAGGCGCTGGACGCGCAAGCGGTGGTGGTCTCCGACGATTTGCTGGTGCGGCTCAACGTGCGCACCGGCGACACGCTGCGCATCGGCGGGCAGGATTTTCGAATCGCGGGGGTCATGGTGTCGGAACCGGACCGCATGACGGGCAGCCTGAACGTGGGGCCGCGGGTGATGATCTCGCGCGCCGGGCTGGACCGCACGGGGCTGATCACCGCGGGCAGCCGCGCCGCCGAGCGTTACCTGTTCGCGCTGCCGGCGGAGGGCGGGCCGGACGTGACGGAGGCGCGCGCGGTATTGAAGCTGGCGTTTCCGGAAGCCACCATCGCGGACTACCGGGAGACGCACCCCATTATCACGCGGGGCCTGGACCGCGCCACCACGTTTCTCAGCCTGATCGGGCTGATCGCGCTGGTGATCGGCGCCATGGGCGTGGCGAGCGCCATGCACGGGCACTTGCAGCAGAAGCTGGATTCCATCGCAGTGATGAAGTGCATGGGGGCGCGGAGCGCGCAGGTGATCCGCATCTACACGGCGCAGACGCTGATGCTGGGGTTGGGCGGCGGCGTGATCGGCGTGCTGTTTGGAGTGGGCGTGGCGGCGGCGTTTCCGGGGCTGATCGCCAAGTATTTTGCGATGGACGTGTCGCCGTATTGGGACGCGTGGCCGGCGGTGCAGGGGATTGCGGTGGCGTGCCTGGTGACGCTATTGTTCACACTGCCTCCGTTGTTGGGGATTCGCGACATTCGTCCGGCGCTGATTTTCCGGCGGGACGTGGAGACGCCTGGCCGCGCGCGGCGGCGCGGCATGGCGCCGGCGTACCTGGCGCGGGTGGCAATCCTGTTGGGCACCGGCGTGGTGGCGGGGACGTTGACGGAAGGCGGCCTCTCCGTTGCGCTGCGTACCGGCGGCTTCTTCGCGCTGGCCCTGGCCATTGGCCTGGCGCTGCTTTCGCTCGCCGGATGGGCCATGCTGCGGGGGTTCCGTTGGTTCCTGCGGCGAGCGGGCGCGCGGCTTCCGGGCGTGGTGCGGCACGGCATGGCGAATCTCTACCGGCCGGGCAACCAGGCGCAGGCGGCGGTGGTGGCGCTCGGCGTCGGGGTGATGTTCACGCTGACCGTGTTCCTGGTGCAGAACGCGCTGGTGGCGCAGATTCGCGGCTCTGCG
>JAPKZC010000808.1 GCA_026394025.1 Candidatus Solibacter sp. | reverse complement strand
TGGCGGCGCTATGCTCCCTGGGCAGCTTCATCAATCCATACGGCTGGCAGTTGCACCTGCACATCGCGAGCTACCTGAATTCGTCGTGGATTATGGGCCATGTGCAGGAGTTTCAGTCTCCCCAAATCCGCTCCGAGGGCATGATCGTGTTCGCCCTGCTGCTGTTGGCCACGGTGGCGATGGCGCCGCAAGCCGACCGTTTTGAGGCGCTGCTGGTGCTGCTTTGGGGATTTCTGGCGCTGCGTTCGGGGCGCCACGTGCCGTTCTTCGCGATTGCGGCCGCGCCCGTATTGGCCTCGGGCGCGGCGGCATTTTGGGCGCGCCTGGCGTCGCGCGCCGGCAACCGCGCCGCGCTGCGGATCTGCTGGGATCTGGCCCAGGAATACGGGCGGCATCCGCGGGCCAGCCTCTGGCTGCCACTCTCGGCCGCGGTGGTGATGCTGGCCGTGCCCGGCGCCGGCTTCCCGGACACGGTTTTTCCGGTGCGGGCGGTGGAGCGGAACCTGCTGCAACTCGCGCCCCCGGCTGCCATGCCGCGCATCCTGACCAGCGACCAATGGGGCGACTACCTGATTTACCGCCTGTATCCGGCACAGCGCGTCTTCTTCGACGGACGCAGCGATTTCTTCGGCCCGGCAATCGGATCGGACTACTGCAAGCTGATGGCGGCGGAGAATAGCTGGCGCGAACTGCTAAAGCGCTACCAATTCGACCTGGCGCTGTTGCCGCACGCCTGGGCGCTGAGCACGGTGCTCGATCGTGAGCCCGAATGGCGGCGTGTCTACCAGGATTCGATGGCCGTGCTTTACGCGCGCGATGGGGTGCGGGGCCCCCGGGATACGCCTCTAGCCGGCGCATCCAGCTTCATTTCCCCATACGCCGGCGAATTTCTGAACCGGCGCCGCACGGCGGGCCTGCCATGACTCCCGTCGTCTGCATCGCAGGCGGCCTCGGGGTGACTGCGGTGGCGGAGGACCAGCGCCCCCGCCGCGTTCCCGACTGGGTGACGGCGGCAGGCGCGGCTGCCGCGCTGCTCTCCAAGGCGGGTACTTTTGCCGTTTGGTGCGCGCCCGCCATTGTACCCGAAGACTGGGCCAACCCGCCGGGTGGAGGTTCATAATGCAATTCGATCGGCGATTTGTCCTGGTGGTATCGGTGAGTATGGCCTGTGCACTGCTGGTGGCCGGAGGTTTCTACCGGCTGGCCCGCGGCACGCGCGGCCGCCCCCGTCCCCCCGCCGAGAAGCAGGTAGTAGTCGCCATCACGCTGATTCCCGCGGGCACGATTCTCGATGGCGCCTCCGTGAAACTGCGCGGCGTGCCCGAGACGCTGTTTCCGGCTGGAGCCTTCTCGCGGCTGGAAGATGTGCTGGAACGGCCCGTGATCAGCGCCATCCAGGCGGACGAGCCGGTGGTTGAGGCGCGCCTCGCCGTCAAGGGCAGCGGCGTGGGTTTGGGACCCTTGATTCCGCCTGGCATGCGCGCCATTTCAGTTCGCGTCAACGACGTGGTAGGGGTGGCCGGATTTGTGCTGCCGGGTATGCGGGTGGATGTGCTGGTCACCGGCAGGCCGCCCAATCGCAGCGACACCGAGACCCAAACCGTGCTGCAAAACATCACCGTCCTCTCCGCCGGGCAATCCATCGCGACCGACGGCAAGAGCCAACCGATCACGACTCCGGTGGTGACGCTGCTGGTGAGTCCGGCGGAGGCGGAGGCGCTGACTCTGTCCAACATCGAAGGCCGTA
>JAPKZC010000719.1 GCA_026394025.1 Candidatus Solibacter sp. | reverse complement strand
CCTCAAATGGCGATTTCTGCCTACTAACAAATTATGCCTCTTGCCCGATGATCGAGCAAGAACTTTCTGGTATAGTGGACTCTCGACAAGATTGCCGTCCAGGAGATAATGATGCGCCGCAGAGATTTCCTTGCCGGGCCACTTGCGCTGGGCACGTTGAACGGAGGCGAGCCCGCCCGGCCGAGCATGTTCCTCACAGCAGCGCGCCTCGATCAAGTGAAGCGGAAGATTGCCGGTTCTCACAGCGAACTCTGGAAGATGGTCCAGGAGAACGCCGACAGCCTGCTTGCCAGCACGCCGACGAGCAAGTACGACGATGAAGGCGAGATGCGCACGGCCGGCCGTGGCATCCCCTGGCAGGCGCTGGCTTACTTGATTACGGGCGAGACCCGTTACCGCGACGGAGCCAAACGCTGGATATTGCACATCTGCAACTATCCGCGCTGGGAGCACAACAACAGTCTGGCCGCGGGGGAGTGCCTGTTCGGCGTCGCCGTAGGCTACGACTGGCTGTACGGCCAGCTCGACGACGCGGAGCGCCAACTCGTCCGGGCCAAGCTTGTTCTCCAGGCCGAAGCGATGAGCAAGGCCCCCGTGCATCAGGACCGCTGGCTGGCCAATCACAATCACGTGGAACACCTCGGATTGGCGGCGGCCGGGTTCGCGCTTAGGGGACAAGTGCCGCAAGCCGAAGCCTGGATCCGCCAAGCCGATGCGGTCTTCAGGAAAGCGCTGGAATTTTCCGGCCGCGACGGCGGTTCCACCGAGGGCCACCAGTATTGGGCCTACTCGACGGAATCGATTCTCCGTTACGCGGAGTTGGCGCGCGATCTCCTGAATGAGAACCTATACCGCAATGACTGGTTGAGAAACGTACCCGATTTTATTATCCAGAGCACGCTGCCGGATTTCACCGCCAAGAACTGCGTGATGTCGTTTGGCGACTCGCACCGTAGCTACGATTCGCATGGCCCGGCGCACATCCTCTACCGGATTGCGGCTGAATACCGCAACTCGCACGCGCAATGGCTCGCGGGCGAGATGCTCAAGCGCGGCGTCGGCCGAACAGCCTACTGCGGCTGGGCGAGCCTTCTCTGGTACGACGAGACGCTCCGGCCCGTTCCGCCAACGGACCTGCCCACTTTCTGGAACTGCGACGACATCGGCTGGGTGACCGCGCGGAACGGATGGGATCCCGCTGCTGTCATGGTGGGGTTCAAGTCCGGACCCATGCACGGACACAAGGCTCAAAAATATTACGACGAGCAGCGCGGTGGCGCGGAAGAGATCGGCGGTGGGCACGGCCATCCGGACGTGAACAGCTTCCAGGTCTACGCCTATGGAAAGTGGCTGGCCATCGATCCCGTCCTGGTGAACGGGAAAGGGCAGTTGGGCGAAGGGCAGACATGGTTCGACCGGAAGGCGGTGTTGGCAGCGCATGCGACCAGCACGATCATTAAGGCCGGGCATCGCGCCGCATACGATTACGTGCTGGGCGATGCGATGAATATATATCCGCCCGCAGCCGGCCTGACCAGGTTCCGGCGCCATTTCGTTTTTGTCAAACCGGATTTCATCGTCGTGGTGGATGAACTGGCAGCGGAGCGGCCGTCGCGTTTCGAATGGCTGATGCACCTGGAGGAGAAAGCGGAACAGTGCGGGAGCGCGAGCTTCGTGGTGCGGAATGGCGGCGTCGCGATGGACGTCCAGTTTCTGTCGCCGCCAGGCCTCGAAGTGAAGTTGGCAGGGAACGTGTTAAGCGCGGCCGCCGGTTCCCGCGAGAACTGCCTCAT
>JAPKZC010000779.1 GCA_026394025.1 Candidatus Solibacter sp. | reverse complement strand
TACTATGTAGCGCTCTTCGCCCTGGTGGGTGCGGCGATCTTCGGAGCTTGGCTGTTGTGGCGGAGCTTGCGCCGGGAAGTGGAACTGTCGGAGACGCGCGCCCAATTCGTGGCCTCCGTGTCGCACGAGCTGAAGACTCCGCTGACGGCCATCCGCATGTACGCGGAGACCCTCCAAATGGGCCGGCCTCTCGACGAAAAGGTCCGCAACGAGTATCTGGAGACCATCGTCAACGAAAGCGAACGCCTGTCGCGGCTGGTGGACGACGTACTGCTGTTCTCCAAGATCGAACAAGGCAAGAAGACGTACCGGTCGCTTCCAGTGGCGCTCGGCGAGACAGTTCGCTCGGCCGCGCGCACGCTTGCCTATCCCCTGGCGCAGAGACAGTTCGACCTGCGCATGGAAATCGATGAAGCCGTACCGGACGTCAAGGGTGACCCCGACGCGCTGGAGCAAGCCGTGCTGAACCTATTGACCAACGCGGTGAAGTACTCCGGCGAGAGCCGGGAAATCGGTCTGCGCCTGCGCCAGGAACCCT
Organism: Candidatus Solibacter sp.; assembly: GCA_026394025.1. Lineage (GTDB taxonomy): Bacteria > Acidobacteriota > Terriglobia > Bryobacterales > Bryobacteraceae > Solibacter. The sequence goes on along the minus strand of JAPKZC010000779.1, from coordinate 5,337 downwards.
CGGAGGCCGTAGTGGAAGTGATCGATCACGGCGTGGGCATCGCTGCCGGCGAGCAGGCGCGGGTGTTCGAAAAATACTATCGCGTCCCCGGCGAAGATAACGAGGCCATACCGGGGGCAGGGCTCGGCCTGGCCCTGGTATGGCAAATCGTAAAGGCCCACGGCGGGCGCGTCGAACTGGTGAGTTCACCTGGACACGGCAGTACGTTTGCCATCCGCCTGCCCTTGGAGAATCCATCATGAGCACCATACTGGTGATCGAAGACGACCCGGCGATTCTGCGCGGGCTGGCCGACAACCTCAAGTACGAAGCGTATGAGGTACTGACCGCAAGTAGCGGGGAAGCTGGTTTGGCGGCCATCCGGCAGAGCAAACCGGATCTGCTGATCCTGGACCTCATGCTGCCCAAGCTGAGCGGCTATGAGGTGTGCCGCAAGTTGCGGGCGGAAGGCAACGCGCTGCCCATCCTGATGCTGACGGCGCGCGGCGAAGAGGCCGACCGCGTGCTGGGGCTGGACCTGGGCGCGGACGATTACATGGTCAAGCCCTTCGCGATCCGGGAACTGCTGGCGCGAGTACGCGCCTTGCTGCGGCGGGCGCAGGCGGGCAGGCCGGCACCGGCAGATGAACTGCGCTTCGACGACGTGGTGGTGGACTTTCGGAAGTACGAGGCACACAAAGGGGGCAAGCCGCTGGAACTCACGCGGAAAGAGTTCGGCGTGTTGCGAATGCTCTCCGGGCGGGACGGTGAAGTGGTGGCGCGGGACGAATTGCTCAACGAAGTGTGGGGCTACGAGAACTATCCCAGCACCCGTACGGTGGACAATCACATCGCCGGCCTGCGCGCCAAAATCGAGCGCGACCCGGCGGCGCCCCTGCACCTCAAAACCGTCCACGGCGTGGGATACAAATTCGTGACAAAAACTTTGCAGGAACCGGGGGACGGCGCGGAAGACGCGTGACAACCCCACCTCCGATCCGGCCCATTATTAGGGACGTAAGGAGGAAGTCATGATTCGACAATCTTTGGCTGTGGCGGTGGCATTCGGCCTGCTTCTGCAGGACGCGGCCTTCGCTCAACAGGCTCCAACTCTCCAATCCAAACAGGTCCAGATCAGTTGGGAGGAACTCTCCGCGCTGGTGATCGACCGGAAGATCTCAACCACTCTTCCCGACGGAACCCGTCTCGAAGGGGAAGCGCTCGCGGTAAGGCCGGAAGCGCTGCTGCTGGACGTGCACAAGACATCCAACAAGGAACTCTATCCCAAGGGTCAGGTTGAGGTGCCCCGCGCCGCCGTCAGCGAAATCCGGGTGATCCGGCTGCGCGGTCCGGTTGGGCGGATTATCGGTGGAATCGTGGGCGGCCTCGGCGGCGCGTACGTCACCGGCGCATTGGCATTCGTCAGCGAGAGTGCCGCGTTCATCCTGCCGATGCTGCTGCTGGGCATTCCGCTTTCCGCGGTGGCAGGCTACTACGCAGGCAAACTGGCGGACAAATACACCACACGGCTGCTGATCCAGGATGCGGCCCAACCCGGGGACGGCGAGGAGGTGGATGATGAGACTCGGTAGATGGTTGTGCTACCTGCTGCTCGCCACCGCCGCCGTGGCCACGGACAAGGAACATAAGGACTCCGGCCGCCGGACCTTTCGCCTGGAGTGGCGTGACCTGAACCGTATGGTACGCGGGCGTAACATCGACATCGCGCTGCCCTCTGGGATCCAGCTCAATGGACGTGTGACGTCGGTGGAGGAGGACGCCCTGATGCTGGACGTGCGGAAGACCTCGAACAAGCGCGCCTACCCGAAAGGGCGGGCGGTAGTCCCGCGGCCCGAGGTGACCGAGTTCACGCTGGCGCGGAAGGAAGGCCACGCGTGGAGCGCGGTTGGCGTAAGCGTCGGCGGATCTATCGGCGCCGGGGTGGCCGCCGGCGTGGTCCAAGTAGTGGAGGGGGACGGACGGAGAGCGTTGGGCGCCGCCCTGGCGGTTGGCATTCCCGCGGCGCTCGGCTACGGGCTCGGATGGGCGGCCGACCATGAATATGTAAACGTCATCGTGGTGCCGGATGGGACCGGAAGAGCGCCGGCCCAGCCGAAAACACGCGAGGTAAGAGGACCAAACTGGTGATCGCGGAAGCGACGAAGACACTTATAGGAGGATAAGCGAAAACCACGGGTGCCCGCGTATCGGGTCTTATATACTGTTAATATCATTTTTGCAGACCGGGACCATACCGGAATCCGTCAAGGACGAAACAAACCGATGAGCTTGAGCCAATTAGCCAAATCCATTCGTGAGTCGCCCACCCTGAAACTGAACGAGACCGCGGCGTTGCTGCGGGATAAGGGCGAACCAGTCATCCACCTGGGCGGCGGAGAGCCCAAGAACAAAGCGCCCATCGATGCCATCGTGAGCTGCTCGTCCCTGCTCCAGACCGGCGACGTCAAGTACACCCCGGCGGATGGCCTGCTTTCGCTCAAGAAAGCCGTCATCCGCTACACCGAGGAGCACTACAACCGGTTAGTAGCGCCGGAGAACGTCATCATCTCCGCCGGCGCCAAGCAGTCGATTATGGTACTGCTGCACGCCATTCTCGATCCCAAGGAGGAAGTGATCTTCCCGGTGCCGTATTGGGTGAGTTTTCCGGAGATGGTCAAGATCGCGGGTGGCGTGCAGGTCACCGTGGCCGCGCGCGACGGCGGCTTCGAACCCACCGTGGAAGAGATGGCCGAAGCCGTTGGGCCGTACACCAAGGCCATCATCTTGAACAGCCCCAACAACCCTTCGGGCGCGGTGTACTCCGAAGCGTTCATTGCCGGGGTGGTCGAACTGTGCGAGAAGCGCGACCTGTACCTGATCATGGACGACACTTACAACCGGCTGATCTTCGATGGGCGCACGCCCACCAACTGTTACCGCTTCACCGACGGCCGCCTGATCGACAACAGCAAGCTTGTGGTGATTAATTGCGTGTCGAAAATGTACGCTATGACGGGCTTTCGCATCGGCTGGGCGGTGGGCGCCAAAGAGATCGTTCGCGCCATGGCCAACATCCAGTCGCAGGAGACCTCAGGGCCGGCGGCGCCGTCCCAGTGGGCCGCGGCAGGCGCGCTCAACGGCGTTCAGTCGACCATCGAGAGCCTCCGCCTCACGCTCGAAAACAACCGCAATGTGATGTTGACCCGCCTCGCCGCCTTCGAGGGCGTCAGAGTGGTGAAGCCGGGCGGCACATTCTATTGCTTCCCGGATTTCAGCGCCTACGAGAAGGACTCCCAGAAGTTGTGCCGGCTGCTGCTCGACAAGGTCCGCGTGGTCACCGTTCCGGGCGTCGAGTTCGGCATGGAAGGCCACTTGCGGATCAGTTACTGCGGCACTATCAAAGAGATCATCGAAGGCATCGCCCGCATCAAGTGGGCGCTCGATCCAGGCGCGCCCAACGAACTCTTTTTGGGCGACCGCAAACTGGTGAGGGACTGGCGATGAACCCCTATCTCGACCTTCCGTCGCCGGCCCAGCCCGAGGCCGGCAAACTGGCGAGCATTTATGGCCTGGCCAACCACGGCCTGTCCAACCTGCACCGCGTCTACTGGAATCTGCCGACCGCCTCGTTGTACGAGGAGATCGTCTTCCGCGGAGAGGCGCGCGTCTCTCATCTCGGCCCCATCGTAGTGACCACCGGCAAACACACCGCGCGCGCCGCAGCCGATAAGTTCATCGTCCGCGAGCCCTCCACCGAAAATAACGTCTGGTGGGGCGAGTACAACCGGCCGTTCAGCGGCGAGAAATTCAGCGCCCTGCTCACCCGGATGGCGGGTTTCCTGCAAGGCCGCGACGTGTTCGTGCAGGACTGTTTCGCGGGCGCCGACCCGGATTACCGGCTGCCCATCCGGATCGTCACCGAAAAGGCGTGGCACAGCCTCTTCGCGCGCAATATGTTCGTGAAGATTCGCAGCATGGAGGCGCTCAAGCATCACGTGCCGGAGTTCACCGTGATCTGCGCGCCTTCCTTCCTTGGCTCGCCAATCATCGACGGCACACGCAGCGAGACCTTCATCATCATCAACTTCTCGCAGCGCCTGGCCATCATCGGCGGCTCCGGCTATGGCGGCGAAATCAAGAAGACCATCTTCACCGTCCTCAATTTCCTTCTCCCGGCGGAAAACGTGCTGCCCATGCACTGCTCCGCCAACGTCGGTGCGGATGGCGACGTGGCGCTGTTCTTCGGCCTCTCCGGCACCGGCAAGACCACCCTGTCGGCCGACCCCTCGCGCAGCCTGATCGGCGACGACGAGCACGGCTGGAGCGAAAGCGGCGTGTTCAACTTCGAGGATGGCTGCTACGCCAAAGTTATCCGCCTTTCGCCCGAGGCCGAGCCGCAGATCCACGCCTGCACGCGCCGATTTGGCACCATTCTGGAGAACGTGGTGCTGGACCCGCTCTCGCGCCGGCTGGACCTCAATGACGACGCCCTCACCGAGAACACGCGCGGCGCCTATCCCCTCGATTACATCGAAAACTATCTTCCGCCGAAGATGGCGGGCCATCCGCGCAACGTGATCTTTCTGACCTGCGACGCCAACGGCGTCATTCCACCCATCGCGCGCCTCACCCCCGAACAAGCCATCTACCACTTCCTTTCCGGCTACACCAGCAAGGTGGGCGGCACGGAGATCGGCTTGGGTGCGGAACCGGAAATCACCTTCAGCACCTGCTTTGGCGGTCCCTTCATGGTGCGCCATCCCTATGCCTACGGAGAAATGCTCAAGGCGCGCCTGTTGAAGCACGACATCACCTGCTGGCTGGTCAACACCGGCTGGACGGGCGGGCCGTTCGGCGTCGGCAAGCGCATCGGCATACGCCACACCCGCGCCCTACTCGATGCCGCGCTCAACGCCAAGCTGAAAACGGTAACCTACCGGACCGACCCGGTCTTCGGTTTCGAGGTCCCTCTCGCATTCGAGGGTATACCGCCGCAGATCCTCGACCCGGCCAGCACCTGGCCGAGCCGCGAGGCTTACGACCGCAAATATCGGTCGCTGGCGGCGCGGTTCGTCGAGAATTTCAAGCTGATCAAAGAAGGCTGCCCGGAAAACGTAGCGCAAGGCGGTCCCGGTCAGGTAGGCGTGTGACGCGGGTGCGGTAGATACGGCAGTATGAGAGGCACCGTCTCTTAACCGCGCCACGACACCGGCGAATGCAAGCACTTTCGATCCCAGGGGTTCGATCTGCTCACAACGGGTCAAAACTGGCGGCGCTGTTCAGGTCGCCAAAACAGCGGCGCGGATTGGTCTTGAGCTTCTCGCGCCGCTCCTCACCGGCGTCCGATTGCGCGTTGCC
>JAPKZC010000139.1:10886-20132 GCA_026394025.1 Candidatus Solibacter sp. | reverse complement strand
GCTTCAAAAGGACCGCGCGTCTTGTTATAGTCCGCTGACATATGACTATGATGCCGTTCGCCCAAGAGCAGCGCAGCCTCTTTCTGAGCTCTTTGCACCGTCATCGGTCACAATCCGGGTGGCCGGACAGTGCGAGGCGAGAAGGAGATGACCTCCTAGCCGCGTATTCGGGATGGCGGTTGCCACCAAGACATCGCCCTGATGCGATCGAGATATTTGCGCCGACTTTAATTGCTTTCGACCGGCGACCGCCGTTTCGCCATCAGGCCGAGTCGCCCTCGATCTACAACCAGCTGTGGGAATGGGAATGTAACGTTCTACACCTTTGTCTCTACGTGGACAGGGTTTGGATGCCAGACCCGCTGGAGTTGCTGGCCAGCGATCTCCATCATCTCTGGGGGCCTTTTATGCATTCTCCGGTCAAAGAAAACTATGAACTCGCGATTGCGATGGCCAACTTAATACAGGAGGACCTGTGGCCTCTAATTCAAGAGGATGTCATCACATTGTATCCAGCGATGTTGGCCTATCGTACAGACACCAGCCCGTTCGGTCCATATCTTCGAGGTGCAACAGCCGCTTTGGAGGCACCCTTACGAACGTGGCCGGACCGCTTTGCTGCTGAAGGGATCTCATTTGCGAAGGCACTCCATGCGAGCTATACCGCACTTGATCAGGAGGAGTTTTCGGTATTGCAGCGGGCGGCAGTTGAACTGGCTCACGCCTTGAGCGTCACGGACCATCGAGTTCTTTCGATTTTGCCGAGGCTTGAGTTGCCGTTCTTCGAAGGTACCGACGCAAGGACTCTCGTCCGCGTACGTGCCATTGAGTCGTCATTCGAAGACTTCAGAGAGTTCATGCGTGAAATGGCTCGTATGTTAGTTGCAGGGGTTGATGACCCTGGCTTCAATACCGAAGTGTCAAGGCTGGAGACGCAACAAATCGCACCAGCGCTTCAGAGGCTCTACGATCAAGTGCGGGGAGTTCACACGCTTCAGGAACTCCTTAAGGATGTAAGAGTTGATTTTACATCCGGCGCGCTTGCAACCTTAACTCTCAAGCACGACGTGGGTGAGGCCCTACTCGGTGGTGGTATAACATCAATGGCGAAGCTCCTCATGAAGCTGATCATGAATCGCGACGATACGCGCGAAGCGGCATCCGCAGTCTATCATTTCCATACGGGCAAACCGACATCAGCCTGGTTACGTGGCTGGATCTGCTGGTAGTAATTGAGTGAAGCGTATAAATGCCCTTTCCGCGCGGATGTGCGCGCGTGTGCCCACGCTGTCTCAGGTCCCGCTCAGAGAGAATTGCGAACGAATACCACCCTGGCAACCCGGAGTTGACGTAAAGTCGCCGACTCGTAGACTGGCCGGTTAAACGGCCTTTTGGGTGATTACTCCCGTGAAGTCGCGGTTACGAAAGTAGCGTGCATTGGCGGCTGCCGCCAGTCACTCCGCATCGTCCGGTTCGATCATCGTGTTCTCGTGAACGCGAATGCGGCCCGCCTCGACGATCCAAAGGCGACCGGTGATCGGCTCGGTGCCCAGCATGCTCAGTAGATCGCTCACGAACTTCTCCAGCAGGCTCAGCGACGCGCCTTTCGGCAGACGCAGAACGGCGATTCCGGCGATTTGGTGGGGTGGAAAACGGGCGACGTCCGCGAAGTCGAGGTCGAGCGTGAGCAGACATCGCATCTCCCGAATACATGCTGCGAAGATGAGTTCGTCGCGCGCGCCGCTGAGCCCCTCCTCGAAACGGTCTCGACATCGTGTCCTGCCTCAAGGAAAAGGCGCGCCGATCGGGAACCCAAGTTCTCGTCAAACTTGAATCTCATGCGGCGCTGCTGCCCGGCAAATCGACGTACCGTTCGCGACTCATTTCGGCACCGTAGGCAATCGCGGCAAGGATGTCCTCGCGCCTCAACTGCGGGTAGTCTTCCAAAATCTCTTCGATGGTCGCGCCCGACGCGAGGAAATCCAGAAGCAAGGCAACCCAGATCCGAGTCCCGCGAACGCATGGTTTGCCGAAGCAGACCTGAGGGTCCACCGCAATCCTGCTCAGCATTTCGTTCCTTACCCGATGGCCTCTCGCATTTCAGGATACCAACGCCGGCACCCTTACATCTCGCGGCGTCCTTCCATGGCTTTGGACATGGTGACTTCGTCGGCGAATTCCAGGTCGCTGCCCACCGGGACGCCCATTGCGATACGCATCACTTTGACACCGAGCGGCTTGAGCAGGCGCGCCAGGTAGACTGCGGTGGCCTCGCCCTCCACCGTGGGGTTGGTGGCCACGATCACTTCCTGAATCTCGCCCTGGCCGATACGCTCCACCAGGCCCTTGATCTTGAGCGATTCGGGGCCCAGTCCGCGCAAGGGCGAGAGCGAGCCGTGCAGCACGTGATAGCGGCCCTCGAACTCGCGCGTGGTTTCGATGCCGATGATGTTGTGCGGCTCCTCCACCACGCAGACCACTTTCGGGTCGCGGTTGCCGTCGCGGCAGTACTGGCACAGTTCGCTGTCGGCGATGTTGTTGCAGATGCGGCACAGGCCGAGCTTATCCTTGACGTCCAGGATGGCCTGCGCCAAGTGCTCGGCGGCGTCGCGGTTGGCGCGCAGCACGTGGAACGCGATGCGCTGCGCCGACTTCTGGCCGATGCCGGGCAGGCGTTTGAATTCCGTGATCAGCCGCGCGAGCGGTTCGGCGAAATCCGGCATAGGTTAGAACAGGCCGGGGGGCAGGCCCATGCCGCCCAGCATACCGCCCATCTTCTGCTGGATCTGCGCCTCCACTTGTTTGACGGCCTCGCCGCACGCGGCCAGGACCATGTCCTGCAAAATCTCCACATCGCCGGCCACTTCCGGGTCGATCTTCACGCTCAACAGGTTTTTCTGGCCGTCCATGGAGACCGTGACCATGCCGCCGCCGGACGTGGCCGTGACTTTGATCAGCGCGATATCCTGCTGCATCTTCTCTTGCATCTGCTGCGCCTGGCGCATCATCTGCTGCATGTTGCCGGGTAGTTTCACGAATCTACTCCTTGAGGTTGCGAACTTTGCGAATTTCGCCGCCGAAGACTTCGCGGAAGTGCCGCACTTCGGGGTTGGCAAGCGCGCGGACGGTGACTTCGTCCTCGGCTTCAGTTTTGGATGACGCGGCCAGGCTGATCGGCGCCGGCCCCGCGGCCGCTTCTCCGGTGATGAGCTTCATGCGCAGCGGCCGGCCGAAGACTTCGCGGACGGCATCCTCGAAGCCGCGATCTTGAAAATACAGCGCGTAGGATTTCGGCGAAACTATGTTGAGATCCCCGCCGGTGATGGTGAAGGAACTGTTCTCCACGGCGTCGGCCAGGTGGGTATTGCCCTTCTCGTGCAGCCAGGCGTGCAGGCGCTCGCGCGGATCGCCCGCCATCATCGGGGGCGCTTCGGCTTGCGGCGCCAGTGCGTTGGCGCCCGATGATTGCGGTTCGGGCGGCCTCGTGCCGGCCTTCTTGACGCGATCGAGTTCGAACGGCGAAGGGCCGGGAGCGCGGGGTGGGGCGACTTCCCGACCGGTGGCGGGCGGCGGCGCCATCCGGGGCGCCGCTGGTGGCGCCTGCGCCGGAAGCGCGGAGGGCGAGGTCCGCACAGCAGGGCCGAGACCCGCCAGCGCCTGTTCGATGGGCAGCAGGCGGCCGGCCTGCACGAGGCGAACCAGGCCGATTTCCAGGTGGAAGCGGGGTTGCAGCGAATACTGTAGATCCTTGAAGATATCGAGCGAGAGTTGCAGGTAGCGCGTCAGGTCCTCTTCTGAGAACGAGCCGGCGATGGCAGCCAACTTCTCGCGCTGCGCCGCGCTGGCAGCCACCATGCGCGTATCGGCGCCCGCCACCCGGGTGACCAGCAGATTGCGGAAGTAGCGCGACAGCTCGCGGCTGAAGTGCTGCAAGTTCTGCCCGTTGCGTTCCAGTTCATCCACCACTTCCAGCATGCTCCGCGAATCGCCGTTGCCCAGCGCCTGCGTGACCTTTTCCAGCGATTCCAGGGAGAACGCGCCGGGCAGCGCGCGCACCTCCGCGGCGTTCAGTTTGTCCCCGCAGCAGGCGATGGCCTGGTCCAGCGCGGAGAGCGAATCGCGCACGCTGCCTTCGCCGGCGGCGGCCAGGATGGCGAGAGCTTCCGGATCGGCTTCGATGCCTTCCTGCTGGCAAATCCACGCCATGCGCTGAATCAGGTCCTCGAAATCCACGCTGCGGAAACTGAAGTGCTGGCAGCGCGACGCGATGGTGGCTGGTATCTTGTGCGCTTCGGTGGTGCAGAGCACGAATACGGCCCATGGCGGCGGCTCTTCAATGGTCTTGAGAAGCGCGTTAAAGGCCTCGTTGGTGATCTGGTGGGCTTCATCGATGATGAAGATCTTGTAGCGGTCGCGCGCCGGCTGGTAGCGGACGTTCTCGCGCAGTTCGCGCATCTCATTGATGCCGCGATTGCTGGCGGCGTCGATTTCGATCACGTCCACGGTGCCGCCGGCGGTGATTTCCTTACAACTGGCGCACTCGCCGCAGGGCGTCGCCGTGGGTCCCTGGATGCAGTTGAGGCAGCGCGCCAGAATGCGCGCGATGGTGGTTTTACCGGTGCCGCGCTGGCCGGAAAAGATGTAGCCGTGCGCGATCCGGTTTTGCGCGATGGCGTTTTCCAGCGTGTTCTTGACGTGTTCCTGATTGACCACGCCGGCAAAGGATTGGGGACGGTACTTTCTGGCGATTACCTGGTACATGGGCGGATGCCGTGTGGACGAATATGCCAGGCCCCGGGTAATCCGCGGCACACGAACCGCACCACTACCGTTGCTTCCTTCCGGACCTGGCGGGGTTTGCAGCCGTCCGTTGCACGAAGCCCGAGACCTGACAAGTCACTATCGTAACATGGCCCCGCGCGCAGGCTAGAAAATCCGGGAGTAGCCAATCAACAGGACCGAGTCGGCAAACGCCGCGTCGCCGTGAGTCCCGGCGCGGACATCGGGTACGCTGCGCGTGCGATCGCGATGTACCGCAATCGCGTAGCTGAAGGACCAGAGATTTCTGCCACGGGCGTACTGAAGACCAGGCTCAACCGAGACAGCGTATCCCGGACGACGGAATCCGTCTTCCCGCCCGATCAAATCGCGCGCCGGAACGCCCTCCACGCGTCCGGCCGCACTCAGGGCAACTCCGCGCAGCTTGGGAACCCCGTAACCCAGTCCACCGCGGAACAGGTATTGGTCGGGAACGGACAGCGCACGCGCACCCGGAGTGGTAGCCGTGTAGGTGTTCTTCGGGTTGAACAAATACACGCCGGTTGAAAACAGCGTGAACCGCCGCGGCAGCGACTTGTACGCCATGTAATCGATCGCGAACCCGGTGGCCGAATCACCCAACTGAATCGACTGGTCCACCGTGGTCGGAGAATTAGTAGGATTGGCGGTGCCGGTGATCAGGCTGGTTGCGTTCGGCTTCCCGGTGGGCAGCTTGATCGAAAACCCCACTTGGATATTCTGGTGCGACTCCGTGGGCGGGCGGAAGACCCAGAACTTCGCTCCGACTGACATATCGCCTAACCCGGTGCTTTCCGTCAGCCCTTTGGTGCGATGGTTGATGCGGTCGGCGTCCATCGCCGGAGCGCTGAAGGTGAGGGTCCAACGGCGGTTGAGGCGATAGCTCAGAGCAACGTCGAACAGGTGAATCTTATTTTCCTGCTGGGTATCCTGTGCGACCCGCTGTGGCTGTTCTACATCCCCCACGAAATGACGGAAGGAATCCTGCCAGCGATAGCCGAAACTCAGATTCCAGCGGCCCGAGGACGGAGCACTGGACACCCCAGAGCTGCCACGGTAAGGCGCTGTTCCACCGAGTTCACTGCCTCCACATAGCGCGCCTAGCACGGGCGCGCCTTGACGTGCTGCCACTCAACCCTGGCCGTGGGCCCGATGTCCCGCACCGATCAACACAAGGGTTGCACAGACAATCGGCAAACGTCGCAAAAGTGTCACTATTGTTCCCCCCCAGGGACTTCCAACTCTGGAATCAAGAATACAGCTCTTCGGCGCCACTGACAAGTATTTTTTGCGTGTGGCTGTCACCCGGACAGCGGACCCTGCAATAATACGGAAACATGGGCATCCGTTTGCGGCCGAAGCTTGCCTTAATTGCCGTGCTGTTGGCGGCAGCGATGTTCCCCGTCATCGCGGTTTCCAAGGATCCTCGTCCGGTCGATTTACCCCTCAAGGACATGATGGGCCGGAAGGTACGCTTGCGCGACTATCGGGGCAAGGTTGTCGTGCTGAACTTCTGGGCCACCTGGTGTGTGCCGTGCAGGGAAGAGATGCCGATGTTTGTTGAAGTCGAGAAGGAGTTTGCGCTCCGCGGCGTCGTGTTTATCGCCGCATCGCTCGATGACCGCCAGACCAGGCCGCAGATTCCCGATTTCCTGGCCAAATTCAACATCGGCTTTCCCGTATGGGTGGGCGCCAGCACCATGGACCTCGATGACCTGAAACTGGGCCAAGGTGTTCCGGCGACGGCATTTCTCGATCGGGAAGGGCGCATCGTGGCTCGCGTGCTCGGCCAAGTGTCGAAGGACCAGTTGAAAGAACGGCTCGACTGGCTGACCGGCGACCGGAGCGGGGCTGCGCCCGAGCCTCTCGTCCAGAATCTGCCCGGGAAGTGAATCCGCCGCACCCGCCGGCGTTTATTTGGCGCTGACGAAAACTACGTTGACATAGTACGTATACTGCGTGCTGGAAGGCAGCGCGTGGAGCGCCAGTAGCTACGTGAAATCGCCATTGCGGGAGGCCGGGGTGGGCACCGCGAGCGACCGGGCCAACTTCCGGGACTCGTCCAATAGTAGCGGCATCACCACCGTGGTCTGGGAGCGGAACGCCTGGTTCACTCCGCCACGACGAGGGGGGCCAGCACGCGCTCGCCCATGGCGAACTTCAGTTCCTCAATGCCCAGGCCGGTGGCGCTCGAGATCTCGAAGAACGCCAGGCCACGCTGGTGCGCCAGGTCTTTGAGCGCGTCCACCCGCGTGCGGTCCTGCGCGACGTCCATCTTGGTCGCGAGCACGATCATCGGCTTGGCCGCCAGCTTTTCGCTGTAACTCGCCAATTCCCGCATGATGATTTCGAAATCTTCCACGGGTTCGCGACCGCTCTCTTCGGATACGTCCACCAGGTGCGCCAGCAGCCGGGTACGCTCGATGTGGCGCAGGAACTGGATACCGAGACCGTGGCCTTCGTGCGCGCCCTCGATAATGCCCGGAATGTCGGCCACCACGTAGCTGCGGAACTGCGGCATTTGCACCACACCCAGGTTCGGTTCCAGGGTGGTGAACGGGTAGGCGGCAATCTTCGGGCGGGCCGCCGAAATGCGCGAAATCAGGGTGCTCTTGCCGGCGTTGGGAAAGCCCACCAGGCCGACATCAGCCAATAGTTTCAATTCCAGCCGTAAACGCTTCTCTTCGCCGGGCTTACCTGGTTCATGCTCGGTGGGCGCCTGATGCGTGGGAGTGGCAAAATGCTGGTTCCCGCGACCGCCTTTGCCACCCTTGGCGATACGGAATTTCTCGCCCGGATGGGTGAAATCGTAGACGCGCTCGCCGGTGGCCTCGTCGTAAACAATGGTGCCCACGGGCACTTTGACTTCAAGAGATTCGCCCTCGGCGCCGGTGCGCTGGCTGCCTTCGCCGTGGCGCCCGCGCTGCGCCTTGTGCTCGGGGTTGAAGCGGAACTGGAGCAGGGTGTTGGCGTGCTCGCTGCACACCATGACGACGTCGCCGCCGCGGCCGCCATCGCCGCCCGAGGGGCCGCCGCGCGGGACGTACTTCTCCCTGCGAAAGGCCAGGCAACCGTTGCCGCCATCGCCGGCCTTTACGAATATTCTGACTTCATCAATAAACATAGAAAAGCCGCCGGCGTGCGCTCTTGCCGGCGGCCCGTTTGAACCAAGGGAGGGTTATGCGCTTGCCTGGATGTTGACGAACTTACCCATCCGCCCGCGATCTCTGAACTCCACCACTCCAGTGACCTTGGCGAAAAGGGTATCGTCCTTGCCCCAACCGACGTTGGTGCCCGGCTTCAGTTTGGTGCCCCGCTGGCGCACGATGATGCTGCCGCCCGGTACCAACTGGCCGCCGAAAACCTTGATGCCAAGCCGCTGGGCATTTGAATCGCGCCCGTTCTTAGAACTGCCTAGACCTTTTTTATGTGCCATACGTTACCTACACCACCACGTCGCCAATCTTCACTTCCGTGTAGGATTGACGGTGCCCGATGGTTTTCTTGTACTGTTTCTTGCGCTTGAATTTGAAGACCAGGATTTTGGCTGCCCGGTCCGCGCCGACAATCGTGCCAGTCACTTTACCGCCGGAAACCAGTTCGCCGCCTTCTTTGAAAGCTGCCTTGACGGCAAGCTCAACTTCGGAGCCGATGTCGCCGGCCAGTTTTTCGACGCGGATCACATCACCGGGTGCTACCCGATACTGCTTTCCGCCTGTCTCGATGATCGCGTGCATGCAAACCTCGCTCTTGGGAGCCGGAACACACGGAGTGCGTCGGAACCGCTGGAGTAAAGAACCAGTGTACTACATCGGCGCGGATGGTTCAAATCGGGTGCGTCAGGCTGGTAAAGTTACCATATGCCAGGACTCGCAGTGCTTGCGCTCTTTGCCGCGGCGCTTCCCACCGCCGTGGTGCTCCAGCCGGTGGCCAACATGTACTCCCGCCCCAGCACCGATGCCGACGTGGTCTCGCAGGCAATCTTCGGCGCCAATGTCGGTATTCTGGAACAGAAGGACGGGTGGGCGCACATCCGCACGGCCGACGATTACCTGGGCTGGACCCCGCTCTCCGCCTTGCTTTCCGGCAAACCGTATGCCGCCGGCGGGCGCGCCGCCGAGGTGCAGAGCCTTTTCGCCCACATCTACCGCGAGGCCAGCGTCACCAAACACGCGCCCGTGATCACCGTGCCCTTTGAGAGCAGACTTGAGGTGGTCGCCGAGCCCAAGGACGATGCTCGCTGGTTGCAGGTGCGCCTGCCCGACGACCGTGGCGGTTGGGTGCAGGCGGGCGATGTGTCGCTCGATCCCAAACGGCTGACCATCGCCGAAACCCTGGAATTCTCCAAGCGCTTCCTGGGCTTGCCCTATACCTGGGGCGGCACTTCGAGTTACGGCTACGATTGCTCCGGCTTCTCGCAGATGCTGGGCAGGCGGCGCGGCGTCACCC
>JAPKZC010000139.1:6504-10874 GCA_026394025.1 Candidatus Solibacter sp. | reverse complement strand
TGTATTTCGGCGGTTCCGAGAAGAAGATCACCCATACCGGCATCTATATGGGAGACGGAAAATTCATCAACGCCACCACCCATCTGACCCCGATGGTGCGCATCGACAACCTCAACGATGCCTATTGGAGCAAACTGCTGGTGGCCGCCAGGAGACTGAAATGAACCGCCGCACGTTTCTGACAACTGCATCCGCGGCACCCGCCGCCGGAGCCGTGGGGCTGGCAGCGCCTGCCGCCAAACCCGCACTCTCCACCAAAATCGTGCGGCTCAACCTGCGGCACACCTGGACCACCACCATGTCGTCCAGCCAGTACCGCGATACGCTGCACACCACCTTCACCCGCGGCGGCATCACCGGACACGGCGAAGGCGCGCCCATCGTGCGCTACCACGAGGATGCCGCCAGCGCCCAAAAGGCCGTCGAGAGCGTGCGCGACCTGCTGCTCACCGCCAACCCCATGCAGTTCGGCAAGATCATGGCCGAGGTCTTCAAGCGCGTGCCCGGCGAGTGGGCGGGCAAGGCCGCGATTGACATCGCGCTGATGGATTGGGTCGGCAAGAAGCTGGGCATTCCGCTTTACTCGTATTTCGGACTCGACCCCAAGGACGCGCCGCTTACCACGTTTTCCATTGGCATCGACACCCCGGAGATCACCAAACAGAAGACCCTGGAAGCCGCGGATTACCCGGTGCTCAAGGTGAAGGTCGGTCTGGCCACCGACGAGGCCACTATCGAGGCCATCCGCTCGGTCACCAAGAAGCCCCTGCGGGTGGACGCCAACGAAGGCTGGAAGGATAAGGAGGAGGCGGTCCGCAAGATCAACTGGTTGGAAAAGATGGGTGTCGAGTTCATCGAGCAGCCCCTGCCCGCCGAAATGCTGGAAGAGCAGCGCTGGATTCGCTCCCGGGTACACATCCCGATCTTCGCCGACGAAGCCTGCCAGCATGCCGCCGACATTCCCAAGCTCAGGGAGTGCTTCGACGGGGTCAACGTGAAGCTGGATAAAAGCGGCGGCATGCTGGAAGCGTATCGCATGTTGCAGATCGCCAAAGCGCTCGGCATGAAGACGATGTTGGGCTGCATGATCTCCAGTTCGGTGTCGGTGACCGCGGCAGCGCACCTCTCCCCTCTGGTCGATTTCTCGGACTTGGACGGCAATCTGCTGATCTCTAACGACCCCTTCCGCGGCGTGCTTGTGGAAAAGGGGAAGCTGATTCTTCCCACGGGGCCGGGCCTGGGCTTGACGGCGGCGAAATAGTAGAATCAGGCATGCAGTTCAACGTTCCCCCGGATCTGGAAGCCTTGGTGCAAAAACCCTTGCCACCGGTGCCTTCGCCAATGCCGAGGACGTGATCCGCCGCGCCTTGGAAACTCTGGACGCCGAAGAGAGCTCCACCGAGGAAGAACGCAGCGCACTTGATGAAAAGATCGACCGAGCCTTGGAACAGGTCGGACAATTGGCTCAGTGGCGACTGGAAACGCCGTGCCGTTTGATCGTGACCTATCGGCCCGCGAACTTGGGAGGCGTTCCACCAAGGTCGCTTGCGCAATGACGCCACCGGGCAAAAGGGCTCCCTTTGCCCACCCGCCGTCCCCTCATTGCACTGCGCCCTTACGGATATGTAAACTACAAGCGAATGCGGCTTTTAAACGTGGGACGCAGGGGAATTATCCGGGCAGCGCTGGTTACTGCTGGCGTTTTGTTAATTCCGCTGTGGGGGAGTGTCTTTGTCGAGGGGTGGAACTGGGACTGGCGCGGGTTTGCGGTCGTCGCTGCCTTCGTCTTCATTGCCGCCCTTGCCTATCAAGCCCTGGCAAGAACCATGAGCAACCGGGCATACCGAATCGCCGCGGGACTTGCGGTGCTGACAACGTTTGTCCTCATCTGGACGAATTTCGTCCTCGCCGTTGATGTGAACACCGCCAATTTTTTGTTTTTCGGTGTGGTTCCCGTCGGCGTCGTCGGGGCCGCTATCGCGCGCTTGCAGGCGCGCGGAATGGCTCTCGCATTGTGCGGAATGACGATTGCTCAGCTGCTCGTCCCGGTCGTCGCGCTTATGTTCTGGAAGACGGGTGTTGCTCTCGGCGCCGTCCCCGTCATTGGTCTGAACGGTGTGTACACTGCGCTCTTTGCGATGTCGGCGTTGCTGTTTCGACATGCGGCGCGGACGCATGAAATGCCGACACGCTTGGAGTGAGTCCGGCCACGTTCATCGCCGCGATAGGAACTCAAGCGACGTGCCGGTGTCGGCTCGGTGAAGACCACCCAGCCAGCCCGATTGCCAGATGACATGGTAGATAACTGCTGGTCGCCCGGCGTTTACCAACATTCTTGAGGTTCTTTCCGGATTGGTCCTGGATCACGCGCTATCCGGAAGTAGAGACCGTGGGACGCGGCGGAGCTACGATGATCTGGCCGGGCGAAACATAAGGGGGCAATGCGGAGACGTAACGTAGCCGCCCATGCCTTGAACACCCCTGCCCGCAAGGCGGAATGTACGCTGGCGGGAGCGCCCCCTCTCCATTTCAAGCTGAACCAACATAACCTCCGCCCCCGCGCAGCGTACTATACTTGCGTTTTCATGAGTCATTATCTAGCCATTGATCTGGGCGCCGAGAGCGGACGCGCTTTGCTCGGCAGCCTCACCGGCGGCAAGCTATCCGTCGAGGAACTCCACCGCTTCCCCAATACCCCCGTCCGCGTGCCGGGGGCGCTTTACTGGGACATCTTGCGCTTGTGGCATGAGATCCAGCATGGCATCGCCGCCGCCACGCGTGAGCGCAAACTCGCCCTCGACGGCATCGGGATCGATACCTGGGGCGTGGATTATGGCTTGCTCGGCGCCGACGGCCTGCTGCTCGATACCCCGCGCCACTACCGCGACACGCGCACCAACGGGGTGATGGACAAGCTCTTCGAAGCTGTGCCGCGCGACCAGGTGTTCGGCTACACCGGCATCCAGTTCATGCAGCTCAACACGCTGTATCAGTTGTATGCCATGCGGCTCTCCGCATCCCCCGCGCTAGGCGCGGCCGCGCGCCTGCTCAACATACCCGATCTCTTCAACTACTGGCTCACCGGCGTGGCGCGGAGCGAAACCACCATCGCCAGTACCACCCAGTTCTTCAATCCGGAGTCCAACACGTGGGCCACGGAACTGCTCCAGCGGCTGCATATTCCCACCGAAATGTTGTGCCCCCTCGTCCCGCCGGGCACGCTGCTCGGCAAGATGACGGAAGCGCCGCATGCGCCGGTCTACGCCACGGCGGGCCACGATACCGCCGCGGCCGTGGTTGCCGTCCCCGCTGGAGGCGGGGACGTGAGCGGCAACAATTGGTGCTACATCAGTTCGGGAACCTGGTCCCTCATGGGCCTCGAACTGGACCGGCCGGTGATCAACGCCCAATCGCTTGCCGCCAATTACACCAACGAGGTCGGCGTCTCCGGTAAGATCCGCTTCCTGAAAAACATCGCCGGGCTCTGGCTGCTCCAGGAATGCCGCAAAGCCTGGATGTTGGCGGGCAGGGAATACACCTACGAGCAACTCGCGCGTCTGGCGTCGGAAGCGCGCCCGTTCAGCGCCGCCATCGATCCCGATGCTTTTCTGGAGCCCGGCGACATGCCGGAGAAGATCGCCGCCTGGTGCCGCAGCAAGGGGCAGGAGCCGCCCTCGACTGATGGCGAATTCGCCCGCGCCATCCTGGAAAGCCTCGCCCTGCGCTACCGCAACGTGGTTGAGAATCTGGAAGCGCTGGCCGGGCGCAAGATCGAGATCATTCACATTGTAGGCGGCGGTTCGCGCAACGCGCTGCTCAATCAGTTTGTGGCCGATTGCACCGGCCGCCGCGTGGTGGCGGGCCCGAGCGAGGCCACCGCCATCGGCAACATCCTGGTGCAGGCCATGGGCGCGGGCGAGCTCGCGGGTCTCGCCGAGGCGCGCGCCGTGGTGCGCAACTCCTTCGATCTGACCACCGTGGACCCGCACCCCAGCCCCGAATGGGAACGCGCCTACCAGCGGTATTTCTAGCCCCCGCCGGGCGCCCTTACCGGGAGCAACAGATTTGGCTGGATACCAGGCTTGCCGGGGTCATCGCCACCGCCGTGCGGAAGTAGTTCTTCTCGCCCAGCCGCCGGTAGACATCGCCCGCGATACCCGCTGCCAGCGGCCCGATCGCCGGACGTCCGCCGGTCAGCAGCACCACCACCACCAGCTTGCGGTCGCCCACGTCGTTGAATGACCCGAACCATCCCAGGTGGGTGTGGTTCTCGCTGCACGTTCCCGTCTTGCCCGCGATGGCCCCCCCCTCCCGCGCGCGGTGCGCCGTGCCGAATTCCACCGCGCCGCGCATCCCCGGTTTCACCATCG
>JAPKZC010000139.1:1139-6491 GCA_026394025.1 Candidatus Solibacter sp. | reverse complement strand
GCTCGCAATATCCAGCCGCCGTTTCACTCGCGGCACGAAGCCCTGCACTTCCGCCTGGCTGCGCGGGTATTGCAGGTAGTTGAGTGTGCCGCCATTGGCAATCGCACCCATCAGCGCCGCGAGTTGCAGCGGGGTCTGCTGGATTTCCTCGCCGAAGCTGGTCAGCATCCCCACGCCGCCGTTCTTCGGCGCAGCCTCCGGATAGCGTCCCGGTTGTTCGCCCGCGATGTTCAGCCCGGCCTTCTCGCCGTACCCGAACAGCCGCGCGTAATAGCTCACCCGCTCAAACCCCAGCTTCTCGCCCAACGTCGCGAAGTAGTAGTTGTTGGAGTGCGCCAGCGCATAGGTCAGGTCCATCTTCATCCCGCCCAGCCGATACTTGGTGGCCGGCTGGATCACCTTCTCGCTCAACCCCGCCAGAGCCACGGAGACTTTCACCGTGGAGCACGGCTGGAATCCCGAACTCAGCGCCACCCTCTGGTTCACCATGGTGAGCACGCGCCCCGTGGCGGGATCCACCACCACCACCGACCCGTTGTATTGTCCCAGCGATTCCACGGCCGCGAGGCGGATCTCCAGGTCTTCGCCATCGACGTTGTCGCCATCCGTCGAATCGGCATAAGTCGGGCTCGTCCACGGACCGCCCGCGATCACCACCGGCGCCGGCGCCGCCGGCCGCGGTCCAGCCACCGCCGGCTTCTGCGCCCGAACCGTCGTCACCCGCACAGGAGTCCGCGACGCCACCGAAACCGCCCGTTTGACTGGCGTCTTGGCCGCTGCCTTGACCGGTGGTTTCGCCGCCGCTGTTTGGTGCCCGGTACTCCCCCGCCGATGTCTGCGCTGAGCCGGAACCGTGCCGGTAAAGCCAGTTGCAGCAAAGAGCTGGAGTGCCAAGATGAAAGCGAGCAGCTGACGATGACCTGATCATAGAATGCACCCATTTACCATATCGGTGGAAACGGGAAGGATTATTAGCCAGAGCGAGTGCCGCAACATTCGACCGGAGCAGCCGAATACTCTAATTTTGTACACTGGGACCTGGGTCCGTCAAGCGAAATCTCTCTTATTCTACCATTTAGGCCATCTTGCTCGAAATACTAAACAAAGAGATCATATCCTGCGGACGCTGCCCCCGCCTGCGGGGGCATTCGGCGGAAGTCGCGCAACTGAAGCGCCGCGCCTACCGCGACCAGACCTATTGGGGACTCCCGGTGCCCTCGTTCGGCGACCCGGCAGCCCGGGTCCTGATTCTGGGACTCGCCCCGGGCGCTCACGGCTCCAACCGCACCGGCCGTATGTTCACCGGCGACCGTTCGGGCGACATCCTGTATAAGGTCCTCCATAAGACCGGTTTCGCCTCCCACCCCGTCAGCGTGTCGCGCGAGGATGGGTTGAGGCTGCGCGACCTCTACATCACCGCCGCCGCCCACTGTGCCCCGCCGGGCAACAAACCCAGCCCCGAGGAACTGCGTAACTGCCGTCCTTACTTCGAGCGCGAACTGGAACTTCTGCCCAACCTGAAGGTGGTCGTGGCCCTCGGCAAGATAGCCTTCGACGTCTACCTGGACACGCTGAAATCGCGCGGCGTCATCACCAGCCGCGCGCCCTTCGTCTTCGGCCACGATCTCGAGTACCGTCCGGCGCCCGATCAACCCTTACTCATCAGCTCTTACCACCCCAGCCAGCAGAATACCTCGACCGGCAAACTGACCGAACAGATGCTGACCGGCGTTTTCCGCCGCGCGTTTCGAGCCGCGCGCGTCAGTACGCGGTGAAAAAGGGGTTCATGTGGGGCAACCTGTTCAGCCGGCTTAGTGCGCCGTTTCAGAAATCCACTAACGTATCGGGAAACCGCTTGCTAACGCGCGCGGCTCTGATCGGAGCCGCGACCGTGGGAGCGGTCTCTCGAAATACGAGACCGTGCTTGTGAAACGGTGTACTTAGCTTAGAAAGGGCCACAGGCCTGTCCTACCGGGCCAACCGCATCAGCGCCCAATGCGCGTGCCCGGCGACCACCGCATCCTCCGATGCGGCCAGTTTCTCCAACGGCGCGCGGAACTTGGCGAGCCGCGCATTCCCCATTGCCACCGCCACATTGCGCAGGAAACCCGAGTAGCGGGCACGAATCAGCGGCGTGCCGCGGAACATCGCGCGGAACTCCTCCTCCGGAATCGCTGCCAGGTCCTCCAGGCGCGGTGCGAATTGCCGGGGTGCGAACGCCGGGTCGTCCGTCACCAACGCACGCCCGTTCCAGGGACACACGTCCTGGCAGATATCGCACCCGAAGACGTGCGCCCCAATCCCGGCGCGCTGCTCTTCGGGAATCGCGCGGCGTAGTTCAATCGTGAAATAGGAGATGCACCGTGTGGCATCCAGGCCCTCACCGGGCACAATCGCCCCCGTGGGGCACGCCTCCACGCAGCGCATGCAGCTGCCGCAACGGTCCGGCGGCGGCGCATCCGGCGCGATTTCCAGAGACACGAGCAACTCGCCCAGGAAAAACCACGAGCCCTGCTGTTGGTTGATCAGGCAGGTATTCCGTCCGATCCATCCCAGCCCCGCCAGGCGCGCGAAACTTCGCTCCAGCAACGGCGCCGTATCCACGCAGATGCGTGATTCGAAAGGGGCGCCCGCGGACTCACGGATCAATCCCTCGAGACGCTCCAGGCCGCTCCGCATGACGCCGTGATAATCCTCGCCCCAGGCGTAGCGCGAGATCCAGGCGCACTCCGCGTCGTGGAACCGGGTGGAATGCGGCCAGGGTGTCTGGTACAGCTTGGCGGCACAGATCACCGAGCGCGCGGACGCCAGCAGATGGCGCGGATCATCCCGCACCGCCGCGCGCCGGTCGGTGAGATACCCCATCTTGCCGGCGCGCCCCGCCGCCACCCACTCGTGATAGCGCGTGCGGTCGGCGGTGGGGACGGCTGCCGCCACCCCCGCCAGTTCGAATCCCGAGCGGCGCGCGAGTTCCCGGATGTGGTCCGCCGTCAAATCTCCAGGCCCACCTGCCGCATCAGCTCGATAGCGTTGCTCTTGCGCACCACGCCGGGGCGCATGTGGTAGTCGAAAGAAATCTTCCCGTCCGCGATCTGATCCTCGAAATGAACGTTGGCGGCGCGTTCCGCCAGTTCTTCGGCGATATCCGCCAGCGCCAGATCGTGCGTCGTGATCAGCCCGATGGCGCCGCGTTGCACCAGCCCGCGCACCAGCGCCCCGGCGCCGATCCGCCGGTCGTGGGAATTTGTCCCGTGTAGGAACTCGTCGATCAGGAATAGTACGGGTAGCGGCCCGGCGGTCTCATCCAGAATCTGCCGCAGCCGCAGAATCTCCGCGTAGAAGCGCGAGACGCCGCTCTGTAGCGAATCCGTCACCCGGATGGACGCGCCCAGCGCCAAAGGCGAAAGTTTCATGCGCCGCGCGCGCACCGGGGCGCCCGCCTGCGCCAGCACCGCATTGACCCCCAGCGTGCGCAACATGGTGCTCTTGCCCGACATGTTGGACCCGCTCACCACAATCACGCGCAGTGCGCCGCCGATCTGGATATCGTTGCGCACAACCTTGTCCTCGGCCAGGAGCGGGTGGCCGATGGCTTCAGCGTCGATCCACGGGCCTTCGGATGCAAATTCCGGAAAGGGGTCGGCCGGATGCTCGAAGGCGTGGCTGGCCAGCGAGCACAGCGCCTCCATATCGCCCGCCGCATTCAGCCAGCGCCCTACCTTGATGCGGCGGTTGTGGTTTCGGACCCCGCACTCATCCACCGGTCGGTCGTCGTGGTCAGGGCGCTGCTCCACGAGTCGCCCGACCCGGACAGGAACACGTCGCTTGAGGCGCGCCAGTTGCCGCGATGGCGGCTCGCCCTCGGCGTCCAGCGACGCGCGCAGACCGGCCAGCAGGGGGCAGAGGAACTGCTCACGCTCCATGCGCACCAGCACCTCGGAAAGCAGCCCCAGTTCGTGCGCCGCTTCCTCCACCGCCGAAACCGCCGCGCCCAGGATGCCGCTCTGGCGGTACAGGAACCAGCCGTTGACCACCAGCGCGACCAGGAACAGGTCGCTCGCCAGCGCATCCAGGCCATCGGTCAAGGCGACGAGGTTGGCCGCGCGCAGCAGGTGAATCCACAACGCCGCAAAACCGGCCAACCCCAGCACCGTGTGCAGGCGAACCCGCAAGCGGGAGGCGGCCTGCCGCGCCGCCGCCGGGGCCTCGCCCCAGTGCGCCAGGTGCGCCGGGTCCACGCCCGAGCGCGCTTCCTCGGCGACGATGGCGAGTTCCTCGCGCAGGTCGACGCGATGGCGCAGTTCATCCACCGCCCCATGCCGGGCGCGCACCACCTCCGGCGTGGCGGGCGATTTCAGCCACTGCGCCAGCCGGTCCTCGCCGATCCGCGTGCGCGCCGTGCACAGCAATTCGAACACACTGCCTTTGCCGAACAGGTCCAGGTCCGCCGCGTAGGGGTGCGCGGCCTCATTGTAGCGGTCGCCCGCCTCGCCGGTGCCGGCCCAGTTGCCATCCAGCCGCGCCAGCGCCTTTTCGAAAAAGCGTGCCGCCCGCCGGCGCAGTTCCAGTTGCTTGAGCAGTTTCTCGTGAACCACCAACAACAATACGAATCCCGCAATGGGAATCAGCACCCAGAGAATCGAGAAGGCGCCTTGTGCCAGGGCCAGCCAAACCAGCGCGATCCCACACGCTGCCATCGCCAGTTTGCCGTGACCGAGCATGCGGTGATGCTGTTCCTGGTGCGCGATCTCTGCGCGCCGTTCGCCCAGGCGTTCGGTATAGAGGGTGCGAGGGTCGGGAGTCATATGACTCCTATATTGTCGCGCGAAGCCGGGGTGCCGCTCGGGGACGGCGCTGAGGGGCGGGTCCAGTGGGTTCGCCCAGGGGTTCGCCCCACCAGGCCGGACCCGGACATGCCGGAACACGCCGCCCCGGAAATTCGTACACTGGAAGGACTCGTATGTTTCGATTTCTGCCGCTGGTTCTGAAGAACTGCTGGCGCAACCGGCGCCGCACGTTTCTGACTATCGCGAGCATCAGCATCTCCATGTGCCTGCTGGGCGTGATGATCGCCATGTACCATGCCTTATACCTCAGTGACGCCCCGCCGGAACAGGCGCTCCGCGTGGTGACGCGCAACAAGATCTCGCTCACCCAACAGATGCCGGAATCCTACAAAAACCGTATCAAACAGATACCCGGCGTGCGCGAAGTGATGATTTCGCAGTGGTTCAACGGCACCTACAAAGATCCCAAGAACTTCTTCGCCCGCTTTGCCGCCGATGCCGACAAGGTCTTCACCATCTACCAGGAACTGAAGATTCCCGCCGACCAGCGGCTCGCCTTCGAACG
>JAPKZC010000139.1:0-1073 GCA_026394025.1 Candidatus Solibacter sp. | reverse complement strand
GTATAAGTTGAACATCGGCGACCGCTTGGCGCTGGTGGGTGACATTTTTCCAGGCAACTATGAATTCACCATCCGCGGGATCTTCGATAGCCCGCGCGCCAGCGAGATTATGTACTTCAGCCGCGAGTACCTGGAGCAATCGCTGCCGGAGCGCCGGCGCGGGCAAGCCGGCGTGTTCACGATGCTGATCGACGACCCTTCGTCGGCCGGCCGCATCGCCGCCGCCATCGACAACGAATACCGCAACGCCACGGCGCAGACCAAGACCGAGAGCGAACAGCAATACCTGCTCGGCTTTGTATCGATGCTGGGCAACGTGAAGGTATTCCTGATCGCAATCTGTGCCGCGGTCATGTTCACCATTCTGCTGGTCTCGGCCAACACCATGGCGATGAGTGTGCGCGAGCGCGTCCGCGAGGTGGGTGTGCTCAAGACGTTGGGCTTCACCGATGGCAACGTGCTGGGCATGATCCTGGGCGAAGCGATTTCCATTTCCCTGCTCGGCGGAACCATCGGCTTCCTGCTTTCCACCGTGCTGGTGGGCGGCGTCAGGCACAGTCCGGCGGGAGGGTTTCTGCCGCCGCTTCAGCCCTTCGAGCCCTCGGTGGCCGCGGCGTGTATCCTGACCGCCTGCGTCATCGGTTTCGTCAGTTCGCTGGTTCCGGCGCTGGGCGCTTCGCGCACGCCGATTGTGGACGCGCTGCGCAGTACGGACTAACCATGGCGTAGTGCGGAAGACCACTACGATCATGACCGCTCTCGGTATCGCGCTCACCGTTGCCGTGCTGCTGGCGGTGCTGGCGCTGGTCAACGGCTTGCGCACCACGCTAGCCTCTTCGGGCGACCCGCTGCAAATTATTATCATGCGCAAGGGCAGCGACTCGGAGGTGGTCAGCAACTTCACGCGCACGCAATTTCAGGACCTGAAATTCAAACCGGGCATCGCCAACGGCGCGAATGGCCAGCCGCTGGCATCGCTCGAAGTGAATACGGTGGTCAATCTTGCCAGTACTGAAACCGGCGAAGGCACCAACGTGACGGTGCGCGGATTGCAGCCCGCCGGGATCGAGATG
>JAPKZC010000398.1 GCA_026394025.1 Candidatus Solibacter sp. | reverse complement strand
CCATCTGCGAGAGCAATTGGTGTTTGAGCAGCATACCTGTTGGTCTCCCGGCCTAATGACCGTGCGGATGCGAATGCTCGTGATGTACGTTCACGGGAATCGCGCAGCCGCTTTCTGAAATCGCGCAGCTCACGTGTTCGAACTGCACGGTGGTGTGCGCGATGCCGAACCGCCGGTCCAGGAGCGCGTTCAGGCCGCGCAAAATGGTATCGCTGGCGGAAGGCGGCACGTCTTCGATGAGCACGTGACAGCTCAATGCGTGCGTACTCGACCCGAGGCTCCAGATGTGCAGATCGTGCACGCCCAGGACACCCTCTACGCCGCCCATCGCCTGGGCCACGTCCGCCAGATGGATGCCGCGCGGCAAGCCCTCCAGCAGGATATTCAGCGATTCGCGGATGATGTCCCACGCCGTCCACACGATCAACAACGCAATCAGAATCGAAAGGATGGGGTCCACCTGCACCCACCCGGTATAGCGGATCACCACTGCGCCCAGGATGATCGCGAAGGAGCCGAGCGCATCGCCCAGCATGTGCACGAAGGCGCTGCGGATGTTGATATCGTTGCGGCTGGCCGCGCGCAACGCCAGCATGATGGCGCCGTTCATCGCCAGCCCGAGTCCCGCTACCATCATCATGATGGTCTCATTCACCGGCTCTGGAGCGCGCAACCGCAACACGCTCTCGTAGAGAATCCAGACCGAGAGCCCGACCAGCGTCAGCGCATTGACGAACGCCGAGAGTACGCCGGCCCGATGGTAGCCGTAGGTCTTGGTTTCGTCCGCCGGCTTGGATTGCAGGTAGAAACCGGCCCACGCGAGGCCCAGCGCCAGGGCGTCCGTGAAATTGTGGCCCGCATCGGACAAGAGCGCCAGCGAGTGCGCCTTCAACCCGGCAATCAGCTCGATCAGAACGAACGCAGTGGTGGCCACCAGCGACCACCGAAGAATACTGCCGGTCGCGTGTGCGTGTCCGTCGCTGTGTCCGTGGGAGTGCACCTTGTCTCTTCAGTGTACACGGCGCTTCAAGCGCGCAAGATGGCCATGGCCTCGTCCACGCCCGCACCGCGATGCACCACCGCCATCGGCGCCTGCGTCATTTGGCGCGGCTTCGGGTGCTGGATGATGTTCCGTCCGTAGACGATGCCGCTGGCGCCCTGGCGCAATATCTCCAAGGTGCGCTCGAAGACCGTCTCTTCCGGCATACGGCCGCCGCCGCGGGCCAGCACGGGACGCCCGCCGGCAGCTTCCACCAGGCGATGGAACTCCTACGCGTTCGCCGGCGATAATCCGCGGCAAACCAGCGCGGTTCAAGCGCGCATGGTGAAACATAGCTTGATACATCATTTCAGAAATCCGTGGCTTTTTGGGAAACCGCTTCGAGACATTCGGTCCTCCACGTGCTCTAGAAGGAGATTGACCGATGTCGTATGTGACGACCTGATTTTTGACAGCGTGTCAAACGCTCTCGCCCAATTGTGGCTACTTGCGGCTGCCAATGGAATAATTCGCAGTTTAGTACCAATAAAAGGAGTGTGTGCAATGGTTCTCAAACGATTGATGGGATTAGTTTTTGCAGGCGCACTGGCCCTTAGTGCAACAGCGGCCGATATTGTGGTTCGCATCTCGCCACCCCGTATGGTAGTCCAGAACCGGGGACGGGCGCCGAGCCGCAACCATGTGTGGGTCTCCGGTTACCAGCGGTGGGATGGCAACGCTTACGGCTGGACCGAAGGAAGGTGGGAACAGCGTCCCCGTCCGCGTGCCCGATGGCAATCGCACCACTGGGTTCGCCAAAGGGGCGGCGGTTGGGTTTTGGTCGAAGGGCGCTGGCGCTAAATTCTGCTTCACGGCAAAATTTACACGCTAAGCGCCGGAGCCGGCCAGCCACGGGACATACATCTTCCCGGCCCACCGGTTCTCTCGGCGGGCCTTTTCGCGGTCGACCGGGCAGCGCCATCGGCCCAGGAAGTAACTAGAACTTGCCTAACTCCGCAGCCAGCGCGTCGATGCCGCGCTTGCGGTAGAGATCTGTCAGACGCTGCACTTCGGCGGAGGGCGGGAGCACCTTCAGCAATAGCTCGTTCTCCAGGTTTTGCCGGTTGGGCACCCAGATCTTGCCGTCGGCGAATTCCACCTGGTTGACGAAGCCCACCATCTTCCGTACGCTTACGGGCTGACCCTTGGCGGAGAAGCTGAGCGTGGTCTCCTGCAGCAGGCGGGCGCTCCGCCCGGGCGGCAGGACTAAGTCGGAATCGGCCGACGGCAGCGATCCGGCCATGTATTGTTTACCTGACGGGTCGCTCACAATCCACCCCATCTCCACATACTTTACGGGCTGGCTGCTCTTGTTGCGGACTTCGATGCGCGGCGTGCGCGCCTCGTTGCCGGAGATCCGCGCGGAGCCGTTCAACGGCTCCACCGGGGAATCGGGGAACTGCAGAAAGGCGAACTCGGCGGTGTGCTCGGGCCCCGTGGCGGCGCTGGTCACGGCGCGGCCGGTGCGTTTCACGGTAACTGCGAGCTGCGAGACTTCGCTCTGGCGCGCCATGCTCTCCAGCATTTCGCGCTGCAAACCGACCGGGCCGCCTTGCGCCAGGATGCGCCTGAAATGTTCGCGGTCGCGCTGCGCTTCCATCGCGCAGGCCGTCATGGTGCGGCGCGAGTTGAGGCGGTCCGGGCCAAAAAAGCTGAGATCCTGGAACAGCACGCCGTCCAGATCCACTTGAACCAGCGGTCCCCCGGTGACCTGCGACGGGCGCATGAGCTGCATTTCGATGCGCACTTGGAATGCCTCGCCCGGCCCCACATTCAGGCTGGGATAGGTGACGGAGCCTTTGCCGCCGAGCGTCACTTCCTGGGCTACCACGCGCAAGGTCACGCCGTGGATGCGATGCGGACCATTGTTGCGCAACGTCGCCGACATGTGCAGATCGAGTGCCAGCGCCGCGCCGCGCGCCGTAGCCCGCGAATCGGCCATGCTGATCGATTGCAGCGATAGCGGGGAATTGTCCGGCAGATTGATATTGACGGCCCCGGGCGGGATTGGCGCATCCTGCGCAGCCAGACTTGCCGCGCCCAGGAACACGATTGCCGCCGTCAGTGTCTTCACGTTACTCCACATATACTTTCGTCATCGTTACATTACCCGTTTCCGGGTCCGTGTAGCGAGCTCCTAAAGTTCCTTGTGCGCCTACCGTGTACGTCACGCTGCTGGCGCCAGAGTGCATCAGCCCGAATCCCTGGTCGCCGGAGCGACGCTGAATTCCATTCGCCGTGGCCTGCACCATCGGCTCATTCGATTTGCCTGTCCGCGGCGCGGGCCCCTCCAGCATCAGACCCGTCACCATCAACGTCAGGACGCTCGCCAGGGCCAGAGTGGCGCGGGCGGCGGTGAACAGAGGCCCGTCGCGCATGGGCCGGTCGCTAGAGCGCACGCACTCTCCGGCGGCCAACCCCAGGCGGATATTGGCGCGCATCTCCGTCGCGATGCGGTTCCACGGTACTTCGGGGATCTGCTTCAGTTCCGGCAGAGTCTCGCGGAGTTCGCCGAATGCGGCCACTTCCGAGGTGCAGCGTTCGCAGCCTGCCAAATGGCGCGCGGTCTTCCACCGCGCCATCCAGCCCAGATCGCCGCCGGCGTGCAATGCCAAGATTTCCTGACTCGGGTGCTTCATGGCGTCTACCGCTTCCTTCTTTCCATGTACCGCCTCAGCTTGGTGCGTGCGTTCGCAATATGCGAACGCACGGTGGCCTTGGAGCAATCCAGTATGCTCGCAACTTCCTCCGCGGGCAAGCCCTCCAAGTCGCGCAACAATAATGCCTGCCGTTCGCGCGGGCTCAACAGACGCAATCCGTCTTCCAGGTATTCACGATGCTCGCCCCGCAGCAGTTCCTGTTCCGGGCTTTCGGCGTGGCTCACCGGAGCCTCGTCGAGTTCACAAAACGTGGCGCGGGAATTGCGCCTCAGGAAGTCGATGGCGGTGTTTGTGGCGATTCTCGACAACCAGTGCGCGGCCTTCTGTTCGTCCTTGAGTTGCTCCTGGTGCTGCAACGCCTTGATGAAAGTCTCCTGCGTCAGATCCTGGGCATCCGCAACGTTGTCGACAATCCGGTAAATCTGCACAAAGACCCGCCGTAAGTGTTCAGAAATAAGACGGTTTTGCCGGTCTAGTGCTTCCAGGCCGGGCTCGACGACTTCGCTCATCTGTGTACAAACGGCGATTTCCACTAGCTTCCTATCAATCATGACGCCGAAAGACGGAAAACGTGGATAGGAAAGCGGATGTTCGCGCTAAGGCCATTTTACCCCGGCTGGCCGCCGGTCATCGTTGCGGAAGATTGCTCCAGCACCCCCACCCCGAGGTGCTTTCGGTTAAGCTGGGGGTGTTTAGCAAAGTAAAGCGCCTATGAAGCTCGCAGAGAGAATGTCCCGCATCGGCGTTGAATCGGCTTTCGACGTTCTGATGCGCGCCCGTGCGCTGGAAGCGCAAGGCCGCAGCGTGATTCACCTGGAAATTGGCGAGCCCGATTTCCCGACTCCCCCGCATATCGTCGAAGCCGCCAAGAAAGCGCTCGACGAGGGTTGGACTCACTATGGACCCACGCAGGGCCAACCCGAATTGCGCGAAGCCATCGCCGCGCACATTTCGCGCACGCGTGGCATTCAGGTGGGGCCGCGGCACGTATCGGTAGTACCCGGCGGCAAACCGATCATCTTCTTCCCCATGCTGGCGCTGCTCGAACCGGGCGATGAAGCGATCTATCCCAACCCGGGATTTCCCATCTATGAATCGATGATCCGCTTCTGCGGTGCCACCCCCGTGCCGATGCCTCTGGAAGAAAGCCGCGGCTTCTCTTTCGACTTGAACCGGTTCGAGCGCCTGTTGACAGAGCGCACCAGGATGGTGGTGCTGAACTCGCCGCAGAATCCCACCGGCGGCGTGATTCCGCGCGAAGACCTCAAGGCGATCGCGGACCTGCTGCGCGAACGCGACGTGATGGTGCTGAGCGATGAAATCTACT
Organism: Candidatus Solibacter sp.; assembly: GCA_026394025.1. GTDB lineage: Bacteria > Acidobacteriota > Terriglobia > Bryobacterales > Bryobacteraceae > Solibacter. The sequence continues at coordinate 3,928 of JAPKZC010000398.1, read as the reverse complement.
CGCAGATTTACTACGGCGAGCCGCCGGCATCGATCGCGGAGTTCCCGGGGATGCTGGAGAAGACCATCATCCTCGACGGCTTCTCCAAAACCTACGCCATGACCGGGTGGCGCATGGGTTACGGTGTGATGCCGGAGTGGCTGGTGGAAGCAGTCAACAAGCTGATGGTGAATTCGAATTCCTGTACCGCGAGTTTCACGCAGCGCGCCGGAATCGCGGCGCTCGCCGGACCGCCCGATTGCGTGGACGCGATGGTGGCCGAGTTCCGCCGCCGCCGCGACATCATTGTCGCCGGGCTGAATCAGATTCCCGGATTCCACTGCGCTCTGCCGGGCGGGGCGTTTTACGCCTTTGCCAATGTGACCGCCACGGGGATCGGTTCCAGGGAACTCGCCGACTACCTGCTGTATGAGGCCGGCGTCGCCGGGCTCAACGGAGGATGCTTCGGCGAATACGGCGATGGCTACATCCGTTTCAGCTACGCCAATTCCCAGGAGAAACTGCGGGAAGCCGTGGCAAGAATTCAGCAAGTCTCGGTGCGTTGGGAAGCAGGCGTGGCGACTTAAGACAAGGGAAGCCGCGCGGATCCCACGGTCCGTGCGGGACGGCGTACCCTCTGGGTCCGTCCCACAACTGGAACAACGATATCAGCACCTTGCAGGCCCGAGCAGGCCGACGGCATCGGCCGCGGACCAGGAGGTCCGCCACACCTGTTTAGGCAGGGGGCGACTCTGTCAACTGACGCGCCTTTGCGGTGCTTGACGGACCACCATAGGCGACGAGCGGTCCCACTTCGCGCAGGTGTATACTAGCCAGTGGTCCGGTCCGCGTCCTAACGGCCCGTACTTCGTGGGGCAGGGTTCGGCCTGTCCCACGAAACCCATCCGCCTTCTGTGTGCGTCTGCACGATAATGGAAGTAATGTCCACGCAATCGGTTTGCGAGAAGTGCGGCGGCACCGGTTGGATCATCGTCGAGCGTGCCAGCGTCAGTGGCGCCGAACGCTGCGCCTGCCTTTCCGAGGGCCGCGCTGAACGGCTGGAGGAGCGCTCCCAGATCCCGCCGCTCTATCGCAACACGTCGTTTGAGACTTTCAACCACTTGGGCGAGCAGGAACTTAGAAGTGTAGTGAGCGCCGTCAAGAAGTACGCCGATGAATTTGATCCGCTCGGCCCGTACCCCGGACTGCTGTTGATCGGCGAGCCGGGCACCGGCAAGACCCACCTCGCCGTCGCGGCGCTTCGCCGCATAATGCAGAAGGGCTTTGAGGGGGTCTTCACCGACTACCAGACCCTGCTCGACCGCATCCGTGCCGGCTACGATGCAAGTTCCAACTCCTCCAACAAGGAGGCCTATCGCATTGCGCTCGACAGTGAGGTCCTCCTGCTGGACGACCTGGGCGCGCACCGCGTCACGGATTGGGTGCAGGATACCGTCACCTCGATCGTCACCCACCGGTGCAATAACCGGAAGCCGCTGATCGCCACCACCAATCTGCCCGATGCCGACGCCGGCAGCAGCACCTTCCAGAAGACCGCAGTGGGCACGGAGTACCGCCGTACGCTGCGCGATCACGTCGGCGACCGCGCGCGGTCGCGACTCTTTGAAATGTGCAAGGTGATTCGCATCAACTGGAGCGAGGATTACCGCATCCGTCGAGGCAAGCGGTTTTGAAACCCCTCGCCACCCTGCTCCTGCTTGCGCTCGCCGCCCATACGGCGTGCGCCGCCGGCTACTTGCAGGCCGTCGAGTTCCCCTATTACCTCTACCCGCCAACGCTTTGGGAGCGTGAATTGACGTGGCTCAAGAATATCGGCGTGCAGACCGTCGAGTTCTCCGTCCCCGCCCACTTCCACCAACCGCAACCCGGCGAATGCGATCTCACCGGCCGCACCAGCCCTCGGCGCGATCTGGTGGGCTTCGTCCGCCTGCTACGCAAGCTCGGGCTGCGCGCGTGGGTACGCCCGCTGCCGCCGGTCCCCGGCCTGGTCAACGCGCGGCTGGATGCTGCGCAGCAACGCGCCTGGTTGAGACAACTAGAGCAGGTGCTGGCCACACAGACCGTTTCCCACGGCGGCCCCATCGCCTTCGTGGAGGGCCGCGTGCTGGCCATCGATGCCGGGGCGCCTCCCTCGCCGGTCATCACTATCTCCGCCATGGATGCCAATGCTTTCGCACGCAGCCGCGAGGCCATGGGTTCGGCCCGCGGGGCGCTGCTGTGGACCGATGTGGAAGACGCCCTTTATCCCGCGGGATGGGCCGCCAACCCCTCCACCCTGCTGCACAAGGGGGCGGTGGGACTCTCCGGCGATGAGCGCCCCGCCACCGCCGCGCTGCGGCGCGATGCCGCGCTGCTCCGCGGTTGGGAGCGCCTTTTCGCCGATCTGCGTCATGTCACGCTGCCCAAGCCGGCCGCCGGCCACTGGCCCGAAGGCGTAAGCGTACTCGAACTGGTATCGCCGGCCGCCAGTGTAATCAGCGTCACCAACGCCTCGCAGACGCCCTTCCATGACGATCTGCGCGTAGTCGAGCCGCTCACCAGGAGGACGCTACTCATCCCCGGCGCGCGGGTGAAGCCGCGCCAGTCTCTGTGGCTTCCGCTGGCCGTCTCGCTCGGTCCCGATGGCCTGTGCCGCGAGTGCACCAATTTCGCCGCCACGGAGCACGTTGTCTACGCCACCGCCGAATTGCTCTCCATCGAGAGCGAGAACGGCATTCTCGCCATGGAATTTGCCGCGCCCGAACCCGGCGAGGTGATTCTTCAGTTGGCGCGCCGCCCCACGGGCCCGTTCCTGGCCGCCGGCAAGCCCACCGATTTCGATTGGGACGAGCCGCACATGCGCGCGCGCCTTCAGATCCCAGCTGGGACACAGCAGGGCCACCGCGTGCGCATCGGCATCGCCATCGAAGCGCCGGACACTTCGGCCTTCTTCAACGACCTTCACCGCCTGGTGATCGGGCGCAAGAATGCGGTATCCACCATGTACTCTTCCGCGGAAGTTGCCGCTCGCTCCCGCCTGCGCATGCCCGAAGGCTACACCGCGACTTCCGCCACGAAATCGCCCAACGAAATCGATTATGAGATCTCCGTCCCCGCTGACGCCATCCACGGTGATTTCGCCAACCTCGCGCTGGAAGCCGATGGCGTTGCGCTCGGCAGGGCCCGCATTCAACTCTTCCGGCCAGCCTCCATCCGCCTCCTCTCCGGCATGCAGTTCCACATCGGCCCGCAGACCGAAATCACTCCCGAACCGCCGATCGCCGCCATCGATCCCAAAGGCGGCGGCAATTTGGAGATCTCGATCCGCAATAACTCGTCGCAGATCCAGACCTACCGCCTGGAGCCGGCCGGCCAAGGCCTGGAATTCCTGCCGCCGAAAACCGACGTGAGCATCGGCCCCACCGACGAGCGCCGCGTGGAGTTCCGCGTGTTTCCCGCCGAAGGTACGGCCGGCGTGCGCGATTGGACTCTCAAGACGGCGGGCGGCGCCGACCTCGCCATGCCGATGCGCGTGGTGCTGGTGCCACGCGCCACCTCTGTCGCGTGGACAGCCGACCTCGATGGCGACGGAACTCCTGAGTGGATTCTGGAATCCGCCAAGGTCCGCGCGGTCTTCTCCGCCGAGGACGGCGGGCGCTGGATGGAATTCACCTGGAAGGACACCAACACCAACTTCCTCCCGGAGACGGGAATCTTCGCGCAACCCGGCCCGGTGGAAGTCCGCCATAACGGCGATGCCCTGGAGTTCACCGGCAAAGGCTGGAAGCGCACCGTCATGCTGCGCGGCGCCGCGCTCACGGTCGAGCAGTCCACCCCGCTGCCGCCCGAGACGCTGGCCACCGAGAAACGCGGCAACCTGACGCTGACCGTGGAACACCCGGCCGCTACGCGCGCGGTTTATGGGTTGCACTGAAGGGGTTCTGCAAGT
>JAPKZC010000545.1 GCA_026394025.1 Candidatus Solibacter sp. | reverse complement strand
CGGGAAATTTATTGGGCACGACGCGCACGCGCCAACCGGGCTGGTCGCGGTTTCCGGACGTGCGGTAGGCAAGTATCTCGGGCGGCGTCTTGTGTTCATTCCCGTAATCGAAAGGGCAGATGGACGACGCAGGGGGCATTACCACCTGCCGGACAAAATCGCTGGGGCGTTTGGCGCGATACGTGGCTATGATGACCCATCGCCCTGTGATGGGGTCCTTACGCAGTTCGGGCAAGTGAGGGAGCTCCTCCTGAATGTTGAGCAGCGGTCGGCAACACTAGATTATATCGTGGCGGAGGCAAAATGCTCAGCGGCGGTTATGCCTATGCGAACGCCAGCCAATGAAAAAGGGCGGAGCTGAAGCCCCGCCCTGTCGAACCGTCGCGGTTTGTCCGTTTAGAACGTCATGCGCAGGCCCAGTTGCAGGCTGCGCGGATCGGTGGCGCTGGTGATCTGGCCGAAGTTGGAGCTGCCGAACGTAGTCCCCACGCCCCACCACGAGAGGTGGTTAGGAGCGTCGTAAACTTCGGCCCGGAATTGCAGCCTCCAGTTCTCTTTCAGGTTAAAGTACTTCTGGATTGAAGCGTCCCAGTTGTTCTGCCCCGGTGCCGTCACCACATTGCGGCCAAGGTTGCCGAACGTTCCGGCAGCCGGCAGCGCGAATGCGTTTGTGTTGAACCACTGGAGCCGCTGGCCTCCGCCCTGCTTCCAATCGCCCACCACATTGGGACGCTGGCCGGTCTGTCCGATACCCGCCTGATCCGGGCTGATGGCCAGATTGAGCGGCACACCCGTTTGCAGGGAGGTCACGCCGGAGATCTGCCAACCGCCGAGGGCCTTCTTGTACCACTCCGCCCCGGTCCGCCAGAACGGCAGAGGATAGATGTAGCTGAAGACGAACACGTGGGAGCGGTTAAAGGTGGCCAACCCGCGGTCGTATTTGAAGTTGTAGCTATCCACCGGTTGCTCATTGTAGGCACTGGCATCGGTAATGACGCGCGACCAAGTGTAGGCCACGTTGAGCAATCCGCCGCCGCGCATCTGGCGTTTCGCCTGCGCCTGCATGGCGTTGTAGATGGAGTTTGACCCGGTGACGTACATGTTGATATTGCCATAGCCGGGATAGGGGCGCAGCGCGTTGGTGTTGACACCGGGGTTCTTTTGCAGCGTCCCAACCTGCAACTGGTTGATGTTGAGGGTACGCGACAGATTGGCGGCGCTCGAACCGACATAGGCGACATCCAACGTGGTGAGGGAGTCGAGTTTGTGCTGCATGCCGAAGCGCCAGTTCATAATGCGCGGGACCTTCATGTCCGGGAAGTGCGAGTTAGAGAGCCCGGCGGGGAAGAGTTGGGTCGTGCCCCCGGTCGGGTTCTCGATGTTACCGTCGTAGATGTCCTGCTGGGAGATGAACGGAGGGTTGTTGATCGCGCTGAACACGAAGTTACCTTCGATGCGTTCGTAGAACACGCCATAACCGCCGCGGAGCACGTTCCGCTGCCTGCCGGTCAGGTCGAGCGCGAAGCCCATGCGCGGACCCCAGGTGGCCCGGTAGGTGTTAGCCAGCTTCTCGGGGATGCCGCGGAACAACGCCTTCACGGCCGGGTTGCTCGAGATGGCGATGCGCTGCTTGGCCGCCTCGGGGAACTCCGTGCCGCCCAGCACCAGGCCGTTGTACGGGTCGCCCGTGCCGGAAATGATGGCGCCGTTGGAGCGGTTGATCTGCGGCGCCTTCTTCGGATCGTAATACTGCGGCAGGAACATCACGCAATTCTGCAGGGCGCAATACTGCGGCTGCATGTACTGATAGCGGAAGCCCAGGTTGAGGGTCAGACGGCTACTCACCTGCCAATCGTCCTGAATGTAAGGTTCCACCTGGGTAAAACGGTACCAGCCCTCGCGGTTGGTATCGGCTTCGGTGTACTGGGAGAAATTGCCGATCAGCGCGTCGGCGAAAGCGTTGCCGGTTGAGTTCGCATGTCCAGTGGCGAAACTGACGGTGCCGTTGACCGCCGGCCAGTTGTCCTGGTTCTTGCGGCTGCGCAGAATCAGGATGCCGGCTTTCAGGTTGTGATTGCCAATCAGTCTCGAAAAGTCGTCCTTCCAGTTGAACAGGCGGTTGAAGTTGTTCCAGTTGACATCGGATGCGGCGAGGCCTTTATACCCGGAGACGTTGACTGTCGGGATGGTGCCGTTGCGGCCGTAGATCATAGGGAGCGTGATGCCTTCTCCCTTGCGCGTGTAATCGGTGAGGTACACCGGGTTGGCGGCGAAATCGCCTTGCAGGATGACGTTGCCGCTGAAGGAGAACAGTAGCGTGTTCACCGTCCTCGGGCTGGCCACCCAGGTCCACTGTCCCTTGGTGTTGGTGCCCGGGATCTTTCGCGTGTAGGTCACCAGCGAGGTCAGGTTGTTCAGGTTGGTGTAGTAATCGCGCAGGTAGTGGACGGAAAGCTGGTGCTTCTCGTTGATGAGGTAGTCGCCTTTGATCATGTACTGATTGGAATTGTTGGGCGCGGTGGTGGGGAACACGTAGTTGCCGCCCGAGCCCGTGAAGTTGGGCAGAGGATAGTTCTGGATCAGCCGCGCCATATTCTTGCTGGTGCGCGAGGCCGGCACAATGCCGTTGGCGAATACCAGGCCGGTTAGCGGATCCTTGGGCCACTGCGCCGCGGGCAGCGAGGAAAAATCGCCGGCACGCAGGGCTACCGTGGGCACCGTCCAGGTGTTGATGGCGCCTTGCTTGTAGCGTTTGAACTCCATGCCGCCGAACAGGAACAGCTTGTTCTTGCCGGTGTTGAACTTCCCGGGAATGTAGACCGGCCCGCCCAGGTTCCAGCCCCAGTTGTTGAAGCGCAATTTCTGCTTGGTGATGGCATTGAACGCGCGCGCGTCGAAAGCGTCGTTGCGGACATACTCGTAGGCGCCGCCGTGGAACTCGCGGGTGCCGCTCTTCATTGCCAGGTTGATGATTGCGCCGGCGTTTTGCCCGTACTCGGCGCTGTAGTTGGTGGTCAGCACCTTGAACTCGGCGATGGCATCCGGGTTGATGTTGACAAAGTTGTTGCCGCCGCCGCCGTTGTCCTTGTTGTCGACGCCGTCGATGTTCCAGGAGAAGGTGTCGGTGCGTCCGCCGTTGGCCGACTGCGCACTCATGTTCGACCCGTAGCCGCCGAACAGGTCCATGGCCGAGCGGTTGGTGGTGGCCACGCCCGGAATCAGCGACAGTAGTTGCGTGAAGTTGCGCCCATTCAGTTGCAGGTTGGTGGCCTGCTGTCCGGTAATCAGGCGGCCCACGTCGCCGCTACTGGTTTCAATCTGCGCCGAGTCGGCGCTCACGGTTACCGATTCGTTGACCCCGCCGACCTCGAGCGTGGCGTCCACCGTCGCCTTCGCGTTGATGTCCACCTTCACGTTCTTTTGGGTAGATTTCTTAAAGCCCGGTGCTTCCGCCGTGACTTCGTAATCCCCCAGTGGGATGTTGGTGACAATGTAGTACCCGGATTCATTGACCCCGGTGCTGCGCGTCTGTCCGGTGCTGACATGCAGCACGGAAACCTTGGCGCTCGGGATCACCGCGCCAGAGCCGTCCTTCACCGATCCCGATATCTGTTGTGTGGTGGATTGCGCCGGCAGCAGCATGGCCGCCAGCAGCAGTAAGAAGAGGCACACGAGACTTTTTTTCATATGATTTCACCCCTATGGTTGTGGTCGCGGCGGGAGCCGTCCAGGGATCCCGCTCCAGCGGCGAACGTTACCAGGTGCGCCATGGCGGCGCGGAACCGGATCACCGCGCTGAGGCGGCACTTCATGGGACCACCGACCTTCG
>JAPKZC010001012.1 GCA_026394025.1 Candidatus Solibacter sp. | reverse complement strand
TCGATAATTGCGGTCAAGCGCTGCGCTGGCTTCATGATCCGAGTCTACACCAGTTCAAGTGGACGTAACGTCGCCACGTCGGACAGTGCTTCTACCGGAGAGGCAGACCGGACTTGTCCCTCCCATTCGCCAGGGATGCTGCACTCCGTCAGTAGGAGAATGTCATCGATGGCCGCGCGCATCCAAGCGTCACAGCTAACTGCGACAACACCTGGCATTGCCTCTCCTTTCATGACGCGATGGTAGGCGTGGGCCGTGATCGGTGACACGTTGTGAGTTAACAAAGCCCGGTTTCCATCCGCCGCCTGCGCCAGGAGCGCTTCGTCGTCGATGCCTGTCAAGCCGGCGTCCTGCGCGCGAACGAATTCGATGCCGGGTTTTCTGCGGGACAACGCATGCACGATGTCGTTATTGAAGTTCTCCTCGGCCAGCCAGCGCAATACTACTCCTGACGCCGGGCAATCAATCGATGGTGGATACCGTCCGGCGGCCACTTGCACCCATTCGATCTTCTGGTCTCGCGAATGTCCTCACGCCGCCGCGCCAAATAGGGCTCCCGTTCGGCCCAATGCCGCAAACCATATCCGATCACAAGATACGCGTCGGCCAGCGGGATTGAGGGACACTGCTGGGCGACCTCCTCAGCGGTCGCGCCCCCGGCAAACGCCGCCAGCACAGTCTCCAGGGTTACCCGCGTACCGCGCAACCGCATCACACCGTCGCGCCCGGAACCACTTCCGCCATGCCGGATACCCGGCCGCAAGAATGACGGCAGTCTGGCGCCGCGCATCGCGGAGTGGTTTAGAAAGCCATCGGTAGCGCCGATAACTCCCCGCCGCGAAACTCGATTTCCCGATTCGTTACGATAGACTCCTCAGTATGCGAGTGCTTCTTACCGTCGTGCTGGCGCTCAGCGCCGCGGCGGCCGAACAGCGGCCCGTCACGTCCGAAGACTACTTCCTCTTCGCCGCGGTCGGCGACCCGCAGATCTCACCCGACGGCAAGGCGATCGCTTACAGCGTCGCCCGCGTCGACACCAAGCTGAATCGCCGCATCTCGGAGATCTGGATGGTCCCCGCCGACGGCAGTGCTCCGCCCCGAGCGCTCACTGTCATGCAGAGTTCCACTTTGCCGCGCTGGGCTCCCGACAGCCGCACCCTGGCATTCCTCTCCGCCCGCGCCGCGTCCGATGACGCAACGCCCCGGCCGCAGATCCACCTGCTCTCCATGGCGGGCGGCGAAGCGCGGCGCCTGACTCATCTGCCGAATGGCGTGACCTCTTTCGCCTGGTCGCCCGATGGCTCGCGCCTGACTTGCCTGAGCCGCACCGGTCCCACCCCCGGACCCAGCGACACGCGCCACTATCTCTCCTCCTTCTACAAATTCAACGGCCGCAGTTTCTTCGATACCCTGCGCAGCCACACTTGGGTAGTTGACGCCAACACCCTCGACGCCCGCCAGATCACGTCGGGCGATCAGCGCAACGATCTCGACCCGCAGTGGTCCCCCGACGGCAAGCGCATCGCCTTCGCCAGCGAACGCACCGACGTCGAACCCGGCCCCACCGGCGATATCTGGGTGGTGCCGGCGACGGGCGGCGAACCGCTACGCATCGCCGACCGCCACGAGGATGACCGCAGCCCCAAGTGGTCTCCCGACGGGGCGTCCATCGCGTACCTCGCGGCGTCCGCCGAGGACGACACGCCCGCCATCTGGATTGCTCCGTCCGGCGGCGGTGCTTCGCGGCCCGCGGTTGCCAAGCTGGAATACACGCCCACCAGCCTCAACTGGCGTCCCGATGGCGGCGGCTTCCTTTTCGTCGCCGGCTGGCACGGCGAGCAGCACCTGTGCTCGCTCGATCTGCGCAGCGGCAAGGTTGCGGCGGTCACGAAGGGCGCACGGCTGGCCGGCGCGGTGGCCTTCGACTTCGCTTCGCGCCGCATGGCCTACACCGTCAACGATGCCACCCACCTCGACGAGATCTTCACCTCCGCCCTGGATGGCACTGGCGAACGCCAGTTGACGCACACCAACGACCAACTCATGACGACTCTCCAGACATCCGCCATCGAGCGCATGAGCTACCAGAGCGTGGACGGCCTGGAAATCGATGGCTTCCTGCTGAAGCCTGCCGGCTGGCAGGCCGGCCGCAAGTACCCGATGGTGCTGAGTATTCATGGCGGGCCGGCCAACATGTACGGCGTCGGCTGGTCCCACGAGTTTCAG
>JAPKZC010000493.1 GCA_026394025.1 Candidatus Solibacter sp. | reverse complement strand
AGGGACCGCCAATCAAATCTGCGCTGCGGACCGCATTCGACCGGCTGAAATCGGAAATCGACGCATGTTGCGAGGAGCAGCGCTTAACTGCCTAAACTTGACGCATTCGAATTACAATTCTTTGGACAAGGACTCTAGTGCGGCGACCCGAAACAACTCCGCCAACTGCGTATGGCAGCGGTGCAATCCGGCCTATCGAAAGGCCGGGTTTCCGGCCACGGACTACCTGCTGGAACTGAGTGACGCGGTGTGGAGACGCCACTAGGGCGACTGCCCCACATGTACGTTCCGCTTCGCGGACGGAGTTGCTTTCCGCTGCCGGCAGACACCGCCGGGGAGACCTTGCGGCTTGCCACGGTGTGCCCGCCATCCGACCGGATGCGGAGTGCCGGCGCGGCGCGGAAACGCTCGGCGGCTGCGTTTTGTCATTCGGACTCGGGATTGGATTTCGCTTGATTTTCACTTTTTGTTCGCCCACAATAATAGTGAGGAGTTTCGATGGCACTGACGAAGCGGCAAAAGCAGGTGCTGGATTTCATCGCCAATTTCGTAGACGAAAACGGCTACTGCCCGAGCTTTGAAGAGATCGCACGGGGGCTCGAACTGGCGTCGCTGGCCACGGTGCACAAGCATATATCGGTGCTGGAGGGCAAGAACTACCTCAAGCGCGGGTTCAACCAGAGCCGGTCGCTGGAACTGACGCCGAAGTACGTGCAGGAGCAGCGGCGTCCGAAAACGGTCACGGAGATTCCGCTGCTGGGGCGGATCGCGGCGGGTGCGCCGCTGGAAGCGGTGGAGCAGCGCGAGGTGTTGCACTTCGCGGATTTCGCCGGTCACGGCGACACATACGCACTGGAAGTGCGAGGCAACTCGATGATCGACGACCATATCTGCGACGGCGATATGATCTTGCTCGAACGGGTCACGCAGGCACGGGACGGCGATATCGTGGTGGCGTTGGTGGCCGGCAGCGATGCCACGCTGAAGCGTTTCTATCGCGAGGCAGGAGACATGGTGCGTCTACAGCCCGCCAACACAACGATCAAACCGATATTGGTACCTGCCAGGGATGTTCAGATTCAGGGGAGGCTGCTGGCCGTCCTGAGAAAATACAGGTAAGCGGGGAACTACTTAGCGAGGAGTTCCTGCTCGGCGCGGAGCCAGTCTGCTTCGGCGGATCCGCCCTGACATCCGCGGGCTTCCCAATACGAATGCGCCAGACGAGCCACGGCGGTCTGCAGAGACTCGGCGGGTACCGCCATTTGGGCGGCGGGCGCCACGGGAAGGACTTCCGGTCCGGACACAGGCGCACTGGGCACTTCAACGGCCAGAGGACGAGCGACGCGATTGGGGCTGACGGACTTACGACGCGCCGGTGCCGCGGCGCTGGAAGAAACAACTACTTTGTTCTCGGAAATCTGCTTTCTTGCCATTTGGTTATCTACTTTCTGACAGCGGAATCGTTTTTCCTATTTTACCCGATCAACGGTTGCATTTGCATCAAAAGTTTCTATCGATTGAATTACACCGTCGAGTTTTCCCGCGGGCATGGGCAGCAGGAGTCAAGACAACCTTGCGGCGTAAGGTTTCGGACGGACTTATCCGATGGGTGTATATTGAGGTAGATTGTGCAAGTACGCGCGTGTTTGACATTGGCGCTGGCGCTAGGGGCACAAGCCGTTGGTGCGGCCCCGAAGATCATCGCGGTGGACGTGAACGGAATGGTTCATCCCATCACCGCTGAAATCATGGCAGGTGCGCTGGCACAAGCCAAGAACGAAAATGCATCGCTGGTCCTGGTGCGGCTGAACACGCCTGGCGGATTGATGGAAGCGATGCGCGCCACCATCGAGAAGATGCTCGCCTCACCGGTTCCAGTGGTGACGTACGTGGCGCCCAGCGGAGGGCGCGCGGCATCGGCTGGGTTCTTTCTGCTGGAGGCGGGCGATGTGGCGGCGATGGCGCCGGGGACGGCGACCGGGGCGGCGCATCAAGCAGAAAGTGGAGAACGACGCGGCGGCGTACTTGCGCAGCATCTGCGGCAAACGGGGGCGCAACGCCGCGCTGGCGGAAACGGCGGTGCTGGAAAGCAAATCGTTCACAGAGCGCGAGGCGCTGGACCAGAAGTTGGTGGATTTGATCGTAGCGGGCGAGCGGCAACTGCTGGCGGCACTGGACGGGCGCACGGTGACGCGGTTTGACGGCACGGTGACCACGCTGCACACGGCAGGGGCGGAGATTGTGGAGTACCGGCGCACCGTGCGCCAGAAGATCATCTCCGCAATCGCGGACCCCAATATCGCGCTGGTGCTGCTCATCGTCGGCGCACTGGGCATCTACGTGGAATTCACTTCGCCGGGGCTGATTGCTCCGGGAGTGTTCGGCGGAATTCTGGTGCTGCTGGGCCTATCGGCAATTTCGGTGCTGCCGATCAACTGGCTGGGGGCGGCACTGCTGGTGCTGGCGTTCACGCTGTTGGTGCTGGAGGTGAAGTTCACCTCGCATGGAGTTTTGGGAGTGGGCGGCGCGGTCGCGATGGTGTTGGGAGCGGTGATGCTGGTCGATAGTCCGGTGCCGGAATTGCGCATTCAGTGGGGCACGGCGCTGGCGGTAACGCTGCCGTTTTCGGCGATCACGGTTTTCCTGCTGACGATTGCGGTACGTGCGCGGCGGAACAAGGTGGAGACCGGGGGCGAGGGCATGATCGGGCTAATCGGCGAGGCGTTGACCGATCTAGAGCCCGAGGGCAAGGTGTTCGTCCACGGCGAGTATTGGGACGCGGTAGCGGTGCGCCCGGTGGCTGCGGGGGCACGCGTGAAGGTAACGGCCATCGACCGGTTGAAACTAACGGTGGAGCCCGCGGGGTAAAGGAGACGAACATGAACGACCTGAGTCCGGTGCTGTTGATCTTCGTGATTATCGTTGGAATCTGGCTGATGAACTCGATCAAGATTCTGCGCGAGTACGAACGGGGGGTGATTTTCCGGCTGGGGCGATTGCTGAGCGAGCCGAAGGGGCCCGGGTTGATCTTCGTCTTCGCGCCGGTGGACCGCATGGTGCGGATCTCGCTGCGCATCGACACGCTCGAGGTGCCGGCGCAGGATGTGGTGACGCGCGACAACGTCACGGTGAAGGTGAACGCGGTGATCTATTTCCGGGTGATCGATCCGCGGCTGGCAGTGGTGGAGGTGACGAACTTTCAGTACGCGACGTCGCAACTGGCGCAGACCACGCTGCGCTCCGTGCTGGGAGAAGTGGACCTGGATGGGTTGCTGGGGCAACGCGAGAAGCTCAACGTGAGGCTGCAATCGATTTTGGACCAGCACACTTCGACATGGGGGGTTAAGGTGACCATGGTGGAGGTCAAGCAGGTGGACCTGTCGGAGCAGATGATCCGGGTGCTGGCGCGGCAGGCGGAAGCGGAACGCGAGCGGCGCGCCAAGATCATTCACGCCGAGGGAGAGTACACGGCGGCGGAGAAGTTGGCCATGGCGGCGGAGGTGATTCAGAAGCAACCGGCCGCGCTTCAGTTGCGCTACCTCCAGACGCTGGTGGAGATAGGGGCGGAGAAGAATACGACCATCGTTTTCCCGCTGCCACTCGATATACTAACTTCTTTGGGGCGAGCGCTGGAACGTGTGGGAAGCGGCGGGACGCCCGGCACGGAAAACCCTAAGACATGAGAAACAACGAGACCGGCGAGTTCGAACTGGTAGTAGGCAACAAACAGCTGCTGAGCGGCTTTTTTATTGTGGTGCTGCTGTTCGCGGTAGCGTTCGCCATGGGTTACGTAGTGGGACAGAACACGCAGCGCCCGGCCAAACTGGCGTCGGAAGGCGGCGCCGCGAGTAATGCGGCGGGCACTGTGGCCAACACCGCGGCGGATTCGCGCCCGCAGCCGTCATCGCCGGTGGCGCCGCTTCCGGTATCATCCACGCCCGCGCCGCCGGATGCGGGCTCGGGGCAGCAGCCAACACCGGACTCGCCGCCGCAACCCACCACGCAGCCCGCGCAAGGGTCGCAACCGCCTGCCGTGGAGAAGGCCGCCGCGGCACCGGCAGCCACGGGCATCGTTGCCCCCTCCGAATTACCGCCGGGATCTTTCTGGCAGGTGATTGCCGTGAAGCCGGAAATGGCCGAGGCGATCCGGCAGACGCTCAAGGATAAAGGCTTTCAAGTGGCGCTGACCCCGGGGACGAGTAATCTCATGCGCGTGCTGGTGGGCCCGTACGACGACGTGCCTTCTTTAGGGCGGGCCAGGACGGCACTGGAAGCTGCCGGATTCCACCCGGCGCGGTACAAGCGTGATTGATTCGCTAATCCAAATTGGCGACGGCGCGCCGCCCCCGCCCACCCGGCGGCGTCTTCCCGAGTGGGCTCGGCGGAGCAAGACCCACTTCGAATCGCTGAATCACTTGAAGCGCGGGCTGCGCGAACTGAAGTTGCACACGGTGTGCGAAGAGGCGCGCTGCCCGAACATCCACGAGTGCTTCCACCGCGGTGCGGCTACCTTCATGATTCTAGGCGAGCGCTGCACCCGCGGCTGTGGATTTTGCAGCGTGCAAAAGCTGAATCCCAGAAAGCACGACGTGCGGCTGGACGCTGGTGAGCCGGCCAACGTGGCGCGGATGGCGCGCGAGATGAGACTGCGCTACGTGGTGATCACGAGGCGCGGGTGGAAGTGCTCACGCCGGATTTCTGCGGCCATCTCGACGCAGTGGCGCGCGTTCTGGACGCGGGCCCGCACGTGTTTAATCACAACATGGAGACGGCGCCGCGGCTGTACTCGCGGGTCCGTCCGCAGGCGGACTACCAGCAGTCGCTGGACGTGCTGGCGTTCGCCCGGCGGCACGCGGCCGGGGTGCTGACGAAATCGGGATTCATGGTGGGGTTGGGCGAAACGCCGGACGAGGTGCGAACACTGTTGCGCGATTTGCGGGTGGCGGGCACGGACGTGGCGACCATCGGGCAGTATCTGCAACCCACGCGGCGGAACCTGCCGGTGGCGGAGTTCGTGGAACCGCGACGGTTCGAAGAGTATCGCGAGTACGGTTTGGCGCTCGGCTTCAAGGCAGTTTTCAGCGGACCGCTGGTGCGCAGTTCTTATATGGCCGATCTGGTCAGCGACGAAGCGCAGCGGGAGCCGTGCTGAACTGGCTGCTGGCGCTCGGGTCGGCGGCGCTGCTGATTTTCACCTTTCCGAGGTTCTCCATCGTCTGGTTTGCGCCGGTGGCGCTGGCCCCGCTGTTGGTGGCGATGGCGCGCGAGCCGCGCTGGCCGCGCCGCTTCCTGTTGGGCTGGAGCACGGGCGTGGTGTACTGGTTCGGCGTCTGCTACTGGATTCAGTTCGTGCTCTCTTTCCACGGCGGGCTGGGGGATGCGGCGGGCTGGGCGGTGTTCCTGTTGTTCTCGGTGACGAAGGCGCTCCACATGGGCGTGTTCGGCGCCCTGTCCGGCGCCCTGATGAGGCGGTGGTGGGCCGCGCCATCGGTGGCGGCGCTGTGGGTGGCGGTGGAAGGGACGCACGGGCCGCTGGGCTTCGCGTGGCTGGCGCTGGGCAATGCCGGAGCGGATATGGGGATCCCGATGCGGTTGGCGCCGTTCACCGGCGTGTACGGGCTTTCCTTCGTGTTTGCCCTGATGGCGGCGGCGCTGGCCATGGCGGTGATGCGGCGTCCGCGCGTAGAACTGCTCTGGCTGGCGCCGATTGTGCTGCTGACGCTGCTGCCCGAACTGCCGCCGGCGGAGCGCGGGCGCGAAACGGCGCTGCTGCTGCAGCCGAAGATTTCGGAGACGGAGCAGTGGACCGCGGCGAGTATCGACGCGATGAAGCGGCGGCAGGTCATGCTTTCGCTGCGCGGGGCGCTCTCCGAGCCCGGGCAAGCGCCCTCGATCATCGTATGGCCGGAAGTTCCGGCGCCGCTCTACTACTTCGAGGACACCGTGTTTCGCGGTTACGTGGACAATCTGGCGCGAGCCGCGAAGGCGCATGTGCTGTTGGGCATCGTGGCGCATACCCCGGGCGGCGCGCCGCTGAATTCGGTGGCGCTGGTCTCGCCGGAGGGAGAGCCGGTCAGCCGGTACGACAAGGTGAACCTGGTGCCGTTCGGCGAGTTCGTGCCGTGGCCGTTCGGGTTTGCCAACAAGATTTCGACGGAGGTTGGCGACTTTGCGGCGGGAAACCGCGTGGTGGTTTCGCCGGTGGGGAACCACAAAATCGGCACGTTCATTTGTTACGAGAGCGTGTTCCCGGGGTTCGTGCGCAAATTCGCTGCCGGCGGGGCGGAGGTTTTGTTCAATATCTCCAACGACGGATGGTTCGGCAAGAGCGCGGCGCGCGAGCAGCATCTGAGCATGGTGCGCATGCGCGCGGCGGAGAATCGCCGATGGATTTTGCGCTCGACCAACGATGGCATCACGGCGGCCATCGATTCGGCGGGGCGGTTGCGCGGCACGCTACCGCTCTATGCCGAAGCGGTGTCGCGTGCGGGGTTCAGTTACGTCCGCTGGGGCTGGTGGTGGCGCAAAGAAGTCAGCAGGCGAGAGCGCCTGCCCCGCCTAACCGTGGCGGATCACCAGGACGTCCCCATCCTTGACGATGTACTCCTTGCCTTCCAAACGGAGTTGGCCCTTGTCGCGGGCGCCGGGATAGCCGCCGAGATCGATCAGTGTTTTCCAGTTCACCACTTCGGCGCGAATGAACTTCTTTTCGAAATCGGAGTGAATGGCGCCGGCGGCCTTGACTGCGTTGCTGTGCATGGGGATGGTCCAGGCGCGGCACTCGTCGTCTCCGGCGGTGAGGAAGCTCATCAGGCCCAATAGTGAATAGGTAGCGGTGATCAGGCGTTCCAACCCGGATTCACTCAATCCGTAGCTGGCCAGATACTCGAGTTGTTCGGCGCGGGGGAGCTCGGCGAGTTCGGCCTCAATCTTGCCGCAGACGGCGGTGACGGCGGTGCGGGCGCGGCCGGCGAGCGGACCGTTACGGTACTCCTCTTCGCGTTCGTGCAGGCGGCCGGCTTCCTCCTCGCCGATGTTCAGCACGTACAGCATCGGCTTCTGCGAGAGAAACTGGAAGCCGCGGATGCGCTTTTCATCATCGGCATCGAGCTTCAGTTCGCGCAGCGGCTTGTTGGCTTCGATCATGGCCTTGCACTTCACCAGCAGGTCGTACTCGCGGTCAAGTTCGGGGTTCTTGATCTTTTTGCGGTCCTTTTCGAGGCGCTCCAGGCGCTTTTCGAGAACCGCGAAATCGTTGAGGACGAGTTCGGTCTCCAGGTCTTCCATGTCGCGGACAGGGTCCACGGAGCCCTTCTCGTGGGGGATGGTGTCGGAGGCGAAGAGGCGCAGGACGTGGGCGAAAGCGTCGACATTGCGCAGGCTGGCGATACTGCCGGCGTCGCGCAGGGTCTCCTTGGAGATGGAGGGCATGTCCACGTATTCCACTATGGCGTGCGTGACCTTGGGCGGCCCGAACATCTTACCCAGGGCCTCCAGGCGGGTGTCGGGGACGCGCGCGATTCCGGTGCGCGCGGAAGTGGAGCCGATGCGGGTCTCCTGATGCACCCCGGTGAGGATGGTGAAGAGGGACGTCTTGCCTGTCATGGGCAGGCCGATGATCGCTGTTTTCATAAGGAGGAACGATTTCTACAGGGGGACTTCCACCTGGCTGAGGATTTCTTCGATGATGCGCTCGCCCATATCGGCGCGGCGCTGCACCAGGGTGGTGCGGGTATTGATGACGACGCGGTGGGCGAACAGGGGAACGGCCAGACGCTTCACGTCGTCGGGGATGGCATAGTCGCGGCCTTCGATGAGAGCGACGGCTTGCACCGCGCGGTAGAGCCCCT
>JAPKZC010000438.1 GCA_026394025.1 Candidatus Solibacter sp. | reverse complement strand
TTCTCCGGTGCGTGTCTGGATAACACTACATCGTACGAAGATTCGGAACGCCTCTTCAATTTGGTTGCGGCTCTGCCGCGCTATGTCTCCGCGGTGAAAGGCCTTTCCGGATTGCTCCAGCCTCCCTTTCGGCGCGCGGTAAGATCGAATCATGCGCATCCTTCTCTTCAGCGGCATAGGAGGCGTCGGAAAGACCAGTCTTGTCGCTGCAACCGGCCTGGAACTCTCGCGACTGGGTTACCGCACGCTGGTCATGAGCGTCGATCCGGCGCACAGCCTGGCCGACGCGTTCGATCTTGAGACTACCCTCTTCCATGACAAGACCGGCGATCCGTACCTTGTCGACGGGAAGCTGGCCATCCACGAGGTCAATATCCAAAAGGAAATCAAACGCCAGTGGCGCGAGATCTCCTCTTACGTCATCAGCGTCCTGCGCACAACCGGCATCAACGATGTGGAGGCCGAGGAACTCGCCATCCTGCCCGGCATGGAGGAACTCAGCGCGCTAATGTACGTCAACCAGTTCCGCCGCGAGGACCGCTACGACGTGATCGTGCTCGATTGCGCGCCGACCGCCGAATCCATGCGCTTCGTCAGCATGCCGACCACGCTCGATTGGTACATGAAGCACATCTTCCCCTTCCAGCGCAGCTTGCTGAAGGCGGTGCGCCCGCTTGCCAATCGCGTCTCTCCGGTGGAACTTCCCACCGACAAGTATTTTGCCAACGTCAAGGACCTGTTCGGCCGGCTGGACGGCATCGGCGAACTGCTGGAAGATCCCAGGATCACCAGCGTACGCCTGGTCACCAATCCGGAACGCATGGTGCTGCGCGAGACGCAGCGCGCCTTCGTCTACTTTTCGCTGCACGGCCTCGCGGTGGACGGCGTGATCGTCAACCGCGTCCTGCCCGCCGAAGTCACCGACCAGTACTTTCAGGAGTGGCGCGTTTCGCAGGGCCGCATCCTGGAAGAGATCGACGGCTATTTCGCCCCGGTGCCGGTCAAGCGTGTTCCCCTGTTTACCCACGAAGTGCTGGGACGAGAGCGCCTGGAGGAATTGGCGCGCAGCCTCTACGATGGCAAAGAGGACCCCGCGGCCGTCACGCGCACCACGGCGCCGTACACCTTCACCAAATCCGCCGATGGCCGCTACGAAGTGCGCCTGCAACTTCCCTTCGCCGCCAAGGGCGAGATCGGGCTCTTCAAGAAGGGCGACGAACTGGTGGTCGAGATCGGCACGCTGCGCCGCCACATCGGCTTGCCCACCTCGATGGCGGGCCTTTCGCCCGGGCGCGCAAAGTTAGAGAATAAAGTACTGACCGTCGAAATGAAGGAGACCTGAGATGGAAGAAAAAACCGAAGCCACCGGCGCTCACGCGCACGCCGGAAGTTGCTTCTTCTGCACCACCGCGATGCCGATGCTGGAGAGCCTGGTCGGTGAAGCTACCCGCGACCACTTCCGCAACTCGCGCGTCGAGTTTCTCAAGGGTTTGCGCAGCCTGCTCGACGAACGCATTGCCCACCTCGCGCGCGAGGAGCCCAAGGGCACCCACGTCACCGTGGAATAGGCGGGGACGCGCGGAGCGGTTCGGACAAGTGCTGCTGTTATGGCAGCACTTTCAGCTTCATGTTGCGGAACGCGATCTCGTGGCCTTCGCCTTCGAACCCGATGTAGCCCTTGCGCAGCGCAATTCCCGCGATCTCGCTGACCGCTGCGCCATTCACCGAGAGCGCGACCTTGTCCCCCTGCACGCGGATCTCATAGTGGTTCCACTCGCCCGCCGGCTTGACGCGGTTCTCTTTCATCTCCTTCATGAGATTGAAGCGCAGCAAGGCGCCCTCCACCAGGTTGTCGCCGAACAGGTACCCGCCGGTGGGGCCGGTC
Organism: Candidatus Solibacter sp.; assembly: GCA_026394025.1. GTDB lineage: Bacteria > Acidobacteriota > Terriglobia > Bryobacterales > Bryobacteraceae > Solibacter. The sequence continues at coordinate 3,600 of JAPKZC010000438.1, read as the reverse complement.
TGAGCCTGGGTCCAGAGCTCGGCACTTGGCGAGAGGCGGATGCCGATGCCGCTGTTGTACTTGACGTCCGCGCCCTTGGGGGCGAAGCGGAAGTCCACTTCCAGGATGTAATCGCCGTATATCTGGTCGGAGCGCAGCCACTCGTGCTGGCCGTCGCCCGCGCAGAACAGGGTTTTCTGCGCCGTATCGACGCGCCATTGCAGCTTGGGCTTCAACCCGTCCGTCGGCGGAACGGGGATGCGGGTCCAGCCTTTCAGAGACTCGTCGGGCAGGAGGTCGATGGACTGGGCCGGTAGCAGGGCAGTCGCCAGAAAGCAGAGCAATAAGATACGTGCGAAGATCATGCCGCCATATTAGCGCCCTGCACGTCCGAAATCGAATGTTCCCGCGATCCAAAAGCAGAAGCGAAGTGCTTGAGTCTCCCGGTGTCAACGCCGGCCGCAATCCAGTATGCTGGGAACAAGATGAAAGTAACTAAATTTTTGCGCTCTTGGTGAGATTACATGATTGCGGCCGCCTGTCTATGCTGGGCCGCATCCAAGCCGAAACCGCTCTCCGCCTACGACTCCGAAGCCAAAGCCCTGCTGGTGCGGATGACACTCGAGGAAAAGATCGGCCAGATGACGCAGCCCGAGCAGAACGAGCTGAAGGACCCGGCCGACGTGGAGAATTACTTTGTCGGTTCGCTGTTCTCCGGCGGCAGTAGCGACCCCAAGGAAGGCAACAGCCTGAAGTCGTGGACCGATCTCTACGACCGTTTGCAGGCGCGCGCCCAGAAGACACGGCTCAAGATTCCCATCCTCTACGGTATCGACGCCGTGCACGGGCACAACAACGTGCTCAACGCGGTCGTCTTCCCCCACAATATCGGGCTGGGGTGCACGCGCAACGCCAAGTTGATCGAGCAGGTGCAGCGCGTCACCGCCGAGGAGATTCGCGCCACGGGAATTCAGTGGGCCTTCGGTCCATGCGTCACCGTTCCGCAGGACATCCGCTGGGGCCGCACTTATGAAGGCTTCTCTGAAGACCCAAAGCTGGTGCGCGAACTCGCCGGTCCCGCGGTGCGCGGCTTCCAGGGCCGCGGTCTGGACGATCCGCTGGGCGTGCTGGCCTGCGCCAAGCACTACATTGGGGATGGCGGCACGGTGTTCGGCTCCGTCAAGACCGGTCTCGACCAGGGCGACACGCGGGTCGATGAGGCCACACTGCGACGCATTCACCTGCCGGGCTACCTCACCGCGATCGAGGCGGGCGTGGGTTCGATCATGCCATCCTACAGCAGTTGGAACGGCGTGAAGTGTTCGGCCAGTAAGCGGCTTCTCACCGATATTCTCAAGACCGAACTGGGCTTCCAGGGGTTCCTGATTTCGGACTACAACGCCATCGACCAGATCGCCAAGGACTACAAGGAAGCCGTCGGCATTTCGATCAACGCCGGCATGGACATGGTGATGGTGCCGGCGCGGTACCGCGAGTTCTTCAACGATCTCAAAGCGCTGGTCAACGAAGGCAAGGTCCCCATGTCGCGCATCGACGACGCTGTTCTGCGCATTCTTCGCGTCAAGTTCGCCATGGGATTGATGGACCCGAAGCGCAACCAACTGGCCGACCGCGGTCTCCAAAAGAGCTTCGGCTCAGCCGAGCATCGCGCCGTCGCCCGTCAGGCGGTGCGCGAGTCGCTGGTGCTGCTCAAGAACGAAGGCAAGGCGCTGCCGCTTTCCAAGAAGGCCGTGCGCCTGCACATCGCAGGCAAAAACGCCGACGACATCGGCAACCAGTGCGGCGGCTGGACCATCGATTGGCAGGGTAAGAGCGGCGAAGTCACCATCGGCGGCACTACGATTCTCACGGCGATCAAGAACACGGTGTCCAAGGACACCAAGGTGACTTTCTCCAAGGATGGCTCCGGCGCGGCTGGTGCGACCGTGGGCGTGGTGGTGATTGGCGAGAAGCCCTACGCGGAAATGCAGGGTGACCGAGCCGATCTCGCGCTTGCGCCGGAAGATCTCACGGCCGTGAAGACGATGAAAGCGGCGGGAATCCCGGTGGTGGTCGTCCTGGTGTCCGGGCGTCCCATGATATTGGGCGAGGTGCTCGGTCAGGCCAACGCCGTGGTGGCCGCATGGCTGCCGGGCACCGAAGGCCAAGGCGTGGCTGACGTGCTATTCGGGGACTACCAGCCCACGGGGAAGCTCTCCTTCACCTGGCCGCGCAGCGTCGGGCAGGCAACCGCTGCACCGCAGTTTGCCTACGGGTACGGCCTGAGGTACTGACGGAGGTCAGGCCGGGGGGAGTCGGGGCCTGCCGGAAGTGTCGCACCGCTTCCAGACCGCGCGGCTGCCGAATGCGACCGCGCGCGCCGTGTGGTAGCCAAATCGCCATCAGCACCCGAAAGCCCTCGAGCGCGACTTTCCTGGTGGAGATGGGTTCTCCTGGTTCGGCCGCCCAACAGTCTCCAGAGGAAATTCACCGCCTTGCGACCGCGGCGGCGGTTCAACACCGGCCCATCGCGGCGCGGTATGACCTCACCCATAGGCTCTCCTCACACTTCTCTGGCCGAACTTGAACAGCGCCTCCTTGCCTTCCAGTGCGACGATGAGCGGACGGCATCGCCTATCAAATGGACCTTCACTCGCCGCGATCTTCACACTCTTCTGGCCAAGATCGCCGCCAAACGGCCGGTTCCGACCGCCTGAACGGAATACGTTACCGTAATTCCGACCGTGGGTCCTAAGGTAGCCGTTCAGTCTCCCGCCTGTGGTTCGTGCACCACCGGAATCAGGGTTTCGCCCCATCCGCTGGGAGTCTGCACACGCACTTTGAGAACCGGCGCGTTTGCCACCACCGGCTGGTAGGCGATTTCGTGGCGCGCCAGTAGGTTGAGATAGGCCTGTTCGATCATCTCGACTAACTCCTCCTCCGCGCCGTTCCTGTACCAGGTGTGCGTTCGGCGGCAGAACTCCTGCAACTGCTCGTTGGGGCCGGAACCGATCGCCTGAACCGGGACGCGTCCGCTTTGCACGTTCGAAATCAGACCGTGGCCGGCGATGCGGCCTTCCTGGACACTGCTGAGGACAATCACGTGGCGTTTGCCGCGCGATTGTCCGCGTTCCTGTTCGGTGGCGCACCACACGGCGGTCCACAGGTCCGTACATTCCAGCCGTTTGGGTGTGTCGTGCAAAGCCGCTGCCAGCGCATCGGAGTTGCCCGTAAACAACGGCGGTTCCGGGTCGCAAGGCGGCGGTGCATCCCCATCTCCGGTCTCGATATACGGCAGCAGACTCCATAGATCGCTGGGCCGTTTCCACTTCAGACAACTCAGCACGCCCTCGAAAAAGGCGCCGCCCGCCGCATCGCGGGAGCGCGGAATCACGAACACCACGCTCATGGACTCGGGAGGCGCTTTCTCGGTGAGCTTGTACGATGTGACATACTGGCCGCCTTCGCTCAGCAGGAACTGCAGGGGCGCCACTTTGGGTTGCTCGCGCATGTCATCCGCGGCGACGGCCAGCATCACGCGCCGGAGCCCCTTAAGGCTCCCGCCGCCAAGCATCCGCCCGGCTACGTGCCACTGCTCTCCGTTCGGGGGCTGCGCGCTTG
>JAPKZC010000735.1 GCA_026394025.1 Candidatus Solibacter sp. | reverse complement strand
GCCGGGAGCAGAGGGAGTCGCGCTGGCGCACGCGCGGGTGTTCGGCATCACCACGATCATCGGCTTAGCCTTGCCCGCGGCGATCAGGCGATCCAGAATGAACTGCGCGTGCCCACCGGAACGCTGGTCAGTGGAGGTCCACTTGGAATCGTCGTCTCCGCCGCCGTGATTCAGGTAGAGAACGGGATAGCGGACAGCGGTGCTTTTCTCATAGGCGGGGGGCAAATAGACATGCATTCGTTTGTCGGCGCCGGCGTAGTTCTTGTAGGCCGCCTGCTCGACAATGCCATGCGGTACGCCGGTCTGGGCGAAGAAGGCAGCGTCGTCGTAGATGGGAAGCGCGGGCAGGATGGGCAGCGGGCAGACTCCCGCCTTGGGCGCTGCCCGGCCGGGTCCGGCAGCCCCGCGCCCCGCGACGGGAACGCCCTGCGGTGCGCCAGGGGGTTGGGCGTAGCCGGCTATTGCCGCCAGCGACAGCACGAGGAAATAGGAATTCGCTAGTTTGCGCATGAGGACAAATCTCCGCGGACGTAGGGCGATCCGGCAGCCGAGGGGCGGCTGCCGTCGGTACAGGTGCGGTTCAGCTATTTGGCGGCGATAGCTACGCTGGCCGAAACGTTTTCCCACTCCAGGGTCAGAGTGCCTTTCTTGCCTTTGCCGGCCAGGGTCATCTTATAGGTTTCCACCAGCGATTTGGGCTTGCTCATCTTCATGGGCGTGCGGCCGACGGCCTTGCTCTCATCGAGGGTCGTGCTGCCGTCGCGATTGATGCCCCACTGGCCGGTCTGCTTGCTGACCACCAGTTGCCAGCCCTTGGGGTCGAGGGCCACGTACAGGGTGTAATCGCCCGCGGGCACGTTGAGCTTGCCGACCGTGATGTTGCCATCGGCGTGTAAGGCGGTGGCGTTGTTGGCGCCGGCACGCCAAACTGTGTTGTCCGGCTGCAAGGCGCCGGCTCCGCCGAAGATCTTTCTACCCTTGACGGACGGGGCGGAGTACTTGATTGTGATGCTCTTGCCGCCGAGGGTCACGGAAGTCTCCATCGCCGGGCTGGCGGGAGCTTTCTTTGGCGGTGCGGTCTGGGCGGATGCGAGACCGGCGGCGACGGCAAATGCCAGAATGCTGGTTAGTACGCGATTGAATTTCATGTGAGTTTAAAATTCCTTTCTTCTGAGAGTATATTACCCCTTGCGCTTCACCACTACCCTGGGGCATGTTAAGACAGTGTACCCGACTGAACTGTTGCGCGGCCTGATTGGCCTGATTGGCGTGGGCAGCGCCTTCATGGCCGGCCACACCCTGGCGGCGGTCCGCAAGGGCCTGATCAAGGCCGGGCGCCACTATGCCTGGATGGTCCGCGCCGTGGTCTGCCTGGCCGCCCTCGCCTTCCGCCACGCCCCCGACGCCGTAATGATTGGCGGTTGGGCGCTCTCCGCGGTTGCCTTCGCGGGAGGATGGTGGCAGGCATCGCATCAAAAGCCGCCCGAAGACCTCTCGCACGAGATTGTGCCGCGGGATGAATGACCCGCCGATTGCTACAATTTGGTCTTACATGTCCCTCATCGTGGTTGGATCCGTTGCCTATGACGGCGTCGAAACGCCTCATGGAAAAATAGACCGCATGCTCGGCGGAGCGTGCACGTACATCTCCCTCGCCGCCGCGTATTTTACGGAGGTGAAAATCGTCGGTGTGGTGGGCGAGGATTTCGCGCAGGAAGACATCGATTTTCTGGCATCGCGCAAGATCGATCTCACCGGCCTGGACCGCGTGGCCGGCAGGACATTCTTCTGGGCCGGCAGGTACTCGCCCGATATGAACGATCGCGAGACGCTGCAAACCGATCTCAACGTCTTCGCCGATTTCGATCCCAAGCTGCCGGAGAGTTACCGCGCCGAGCCGTATCTCTTTCTGGGCAACATCCAGCCCGATTTGCAGCGCAGCGTGCGCAACCAGATGAAGAACGTCCAACTCACCGGCGGCGACACGATGAATTACTGGATCAACGATTTCCGTCCGGCGCTGCTCGAAACCCTCAAGCAATGGGACTTCCTGCTGATCAATGACAGCGAAGCCCGCCTGCTTTCGGGCCAACACAACCTGCGCCGCGCGGCCTCCAAGATCATGGAAATGGGTCCGCACACACTGGTGATCAAGCGCGGCGAGTACGGCGCCATCCTGTTCCGCCGGGGCGAGCATTTCATGGTGCCGGGCTATCTGCTGGAAGACGTCTTCGACCCGACCGGCGCGGGCGATTGCTTTGCGGGCGGTTTCATCGGACACCTGGCCGGCCGCGGGGTTTCGCCGTCTGACGGCGATATCGATTTTGCCGAGCTGCGCCGCGCCGTGATCTACGGATCCGTGTTGGGCAGCTTCTGCTGCGAGAAGTTCGGGGTGGACCGTTTTCGCACCTTGACCCGTGAAGAAATCGAGGCCCGATATCAAGAGTTCAAGAACCACACCTCGTTTTAGCGCCCTCATCGTGCTGGCGGCGCTGGCCCT
>JAPKZC010000212.1 GCA_026394025.1 Candidatus Solibacter sp. | reverse complement strand
GCTCCGCCATGATGGTGCCAATCGGGAACAACAGGTTCGAGGTTGGCAGAAACGCCACCACCGCCGCACCCGCCAGGTATAGCGCCGTACGGTTGCCGCGCCACAGCAACACCCCTGCCGCCGCCGCGGCCCCCAGCGTCATCCACCCCATCCAATCCGCCGCGCTACCGTCCGCCAGCGGTATCTGCGCCCACGAATAGTCGCAGGAGAGCCGCGCCGGCCACGCCATCAGCGCCACGTAGTTGCCCATCACGCGCATCGCCGTCAGCCTGCCTGCCACCAATCCGGCCCCCACGATTGGGTTGTCGTAAAAAGGAAAAACCGTGGGCCCCGAGGACCACAGCACGCTGGCGCGTTGATACAGCATCGCCTGAATCGGGCTCAACATAGCGATCGATCCCAATACCAGGCCCAACGCCTGCCTCCGCTCTTTCCACCAGATTGCCTCGTACAACACGATCACAGGCAGCACCATCACTGCCGATTCCTTGGAAAACACCCCAACCGCCGTGGTCACCGAAAGCCCGCCAAGGCACACCCAGCGCAGCCAGCCGGACCGTTCGGTGCTCTTCAGATACAGCAGCAAGCCGCCCAACACCGACATTCCCGCCAGCAGGTCCGCCCGGCCCACAATGTTGGTCACCGATTCGGTCAACACCGGGTGTACCGCCCACAGCGCCGCCGTCCACGCGGCAGAGCGTCTGGAGGCCAGACGCAGCCCCAACGCATATACCAGCAGCACGTTGCCGGCGTGCAACAGGAAGTTGATCCAGTGGTAGCCGGCCGGCTGCTCGCCGTTACCCAGAATCGCGTAGTTGAACAGGTAGGAGAGCGTGGTAACCGGCCGGAACAGGCCGCTTTCCCCGTAGGGCCACCAGTAGGTGTGCCCGAGAATCAGATCCAGGTTCTCCGCCGTGGCCGCGTGAACCCGTGCATTCTGCAGGATCAACCCGCGATTGTCCATCGTGAACGCGGCGCCGAAGGAGCTGGAATAGGCCGCCAGCGTCAGCAGGCAAAGCCCCAGCCCCACCAGAAGATGGCGCCGCCGCACCATCCAATCGCGCCACAGGCTCCCACTTTGCACGGAGATCCCTGCGGCGCCTTTGGAGTCCCGCGATTTCATGAAATCTCAGACTAACAGATGATCTACCCCGGCCCGCTTCCTTCTCCGCGCCGCGTCTGGAAACACCCCTAAAACACCCATGCTCCCGACGTCAGTCACACCAACATTTATTTATTTTCCAGTGATTCTAAAGCTGCTATCATGCCCTGAACTCCGCCAGCCCCCTTTTCGCCCGCTAACATTCAGGTGTGGAAAGACTAACTCACGCCGACCGTGCCTGCGCCGTTGCCGCCGCCGCTGGTCACGACTTGAACGACGAGTTGACCATCATCGTCAACACCACGTCGTGCTCCCTCGAAACCCTGGAACCCGGGCATCCGGCCCGTCCCCTTCTGCTCGAGTTGCAACGCGCCGCACAGCGCTGCGTGTGGAAGACTACCGGCCTCTTGAACTACGGCGTGCGCCGCGGCTCCCGGCCGGTCAACGTCCCCATGGAGCGTCTCATTCTGGAATCTATGGAACCCGCGCTGGTAAGGTAGGAAGAGTGCGTATTCTCGGCATCGAATCTTCCTGCGATGAGACCGCCGCCGCCGTGGTGGCCTCTGGCGATGCCGTGCTCTCTAGCGTGGTGGCCTCGCAGATCGCGATGCACGGTAAGTACGGCGGCGTGGTCCCCGAACTGGCCTCGCGCGAGCACCTGCGCGCCATCGTTCCGGTGGTCCGCGAGGCCCTGCTTCGCTCTGCCACCCGTCTGCGGGACCTTTCGGCCATCGCCGTCACCGTAGGTCCCGGTCTCGTCGGGTCTCTTCTCGTCGGGCTAACCTACGCCAAGAGCCTCAGCTTCGCCACCGGCGTGCCTCTCATCGGGGTCAACCACATCGAGGGTCACATCCAAGCCGTCATCCTGGAATCGCGCCGCGCCGGCACGCCCGTTGAGTTCCCGGCTCTCGCCCTGGTGGCCTCGGGCGGCCACACCCACTTGTTTGAGGTGTATGCCGATGGCGGCTATCGTCTGCTCGGCAGGACGCGCGACGATGCCGCCGGCGAAGCCTTCGACAAGGTCGGCAAACTCCTCGGCTTAGGCTATCCCGGAGGCCCCGTGATCGACCGCCTTGCCCCTCACGGCAACCCCCGAGCCGTCCACTTCACCTTCGCCAAAATGAAGGGCAACGCCCTGGATTTCAGCTTCAGCGGCCACAAAACTGCCGTCTTGCGTTGGGTGGAGGCACGCCATATGGAGGACGAAATCGCCACCCGGCGAACCTTGCTACGAAGCCAAACGAACCCATCCATCGAACAGTGGCTGGCAGTCACGCCGAAGCAAACATTAGACCTTTTGGCTTCGTTTCAGCATGCCGTGATCCACGAACTGCTCACCCGCGCCGCCGCCGCCGCCCAATCCATCGAGGCTCGCGGCCTGATCGTTTCCGGCGGAGTCGCCTGCAATGCGGGATTGCGCGCCGCCGCCCGCGCCGCCCGCCTGCCCTACCCGGTCCACTTCCCGTCCCCCGGCCTTGCCACCGACAACGCCGCCATGATCGCCGCCGCCGCTTTCCCCAAACTGCTGCGCGGCCAGTTCTCTACCCTCGATATCGGCGCGCACGCCAACCTCCCCCTGGCGTAATGTTTCCGTCGGTGGCTGCCGATATGTTCAGTAGAGGAGAAATCGAGTGAACAGACCCCGGGTGACCCTGTGTTTCAAACTGATG
>JAPKZC010001092.1 GCA_026394025.1 Candidatus Solibacter sp. | reverse complement strand
GGCGAAGCGCTGGAGATGGCCCACAAGATCGACACCATCGTGCTGGATAAGACCGGCACAATCACCGCCGGGAAGCCGCGGGTGACGCGGGTGACGGCGCAGGGCGCTTTCTCGGAGAATGAAGTACTGCTTCTCGCAGCATCGGCGGAACGCTATTCGGAACATCCGCTGGGCAAGGCCATTGTGGAAGCCGCGCGAGAGCGGGGCCTGACGCTTGACTCAGCGACCGGGTTCTCCGCTCAGGCAGGCCACGGTGTTCGGGCGTGCGTGGCGGGGCGCGAAGTGGTGGTAGGCCGGCCGGGCGCCACCGTGACTATCGACGGTGCGGCAGCGGGCGCCATCGAGATTGCCGATACCATTAAGCCAGAGGCGGCGGAAGCGGTGCGCCGCTTGCGCGCCATGGGTATGGAAGTGTGGATGATCACCGGCGATCGCGACGCGACGGCGGAAGCAGTGGCGCGCGAGGCGGGAATCGATCGCGTGCTGGCCGAGGTGCTGCCCGCCGGCAAGGTAGCGGAGATCCGCATACTACAGGCCGCCGGACGCCGCGTGGCGATGGTGGGCGATGGCGTCAACGATGCGCCCGCCCTGGCGCAGGCGGATCTCGGAATCGTCATGGGCAGCGGCACGGATGTCGCCATGGAAGCCGGCGGCGTGACCCTGATGCGCGACAATCTGCTCGGCGTGGTGGAGGCGCTGGAGCTTTCGCGGCGGACCATGCGCATCATCCGCCAAAACCTCTTCTGGGCCTTCGCCTACAACGTCGTCGGAATTCCGGTGGCGGCGCTGGGGCTACTCTCGCCGATGTTGGCGTCGGCTGCCATGGCGCTCTCCAGCGTCACCGTAGTGACCAATAGCCTGCGGTTGAAGTAGGGCGCCTACCCATCACGAATCCCTCCCGAGTCCCTGCCATCCGCGCTGGGGACGAGACTGCCAAATGATGTGGACGCGACTTCACGGGACTGATCCGACAGTATCTCGTTTTCAATGATTCTTCGTCCATCCAGTATCATGAAAGGGACGAGCTGGCCGAAGGCTTTATGAAAACCAAATCCGAGCAGCTTTTTGAGACGTTCCTGAATGCTAACAATGTGCAGTTTGAGAAGATCGAAGAACTCAAAGAAAAAGGAGCATACCGGCCCGACTACTTGGTCACTCTCGGCAATCTGCAACTCGTGTTCGAACTGAAGGAACTGGCAGAGGATAACAATTTCAGCGTTGACTCGTCGAAGCCAAGCACCAAGATTGTCGGCGACCACGTTCGGCGCAGAATCGAAAGTTCGAAGAAACAGATCCAGTACGGGGCCAATCAAGGTATCCCATCGATCCTGCTTATCTACAATGACCTAGATCCGCTCCAGATGTTCGGCACCGAGGACCACGATTTCACCACTGCAATGTATGGTGAATTGACTATCTTATTCGACAAGAACACCAGACAGTCATCGGAAATGTTTAACGGCAAGAATCAATCGCTTCAGCAGTGCAAGAACACGTCGTTTGGCGCCGTGGGGCGCCTGTGCGATCGGGGCGGAATCATTACCGTGACGTTATTCGAGAACGTGTTTTCAAAGGTGAAGGTACCTTACGAACACCTACCGCCCTGCTTTGAGGTTCGACGCGTCGAGGTTTCGGCCGAGCCTCTGTCGTTCGCTTAGCCTTTCGCGCTTCGGTCCGGACAGACCGCAATTCGGCGCGCTAAGCTGCCTGCGCACAGCGAGAGAAAGCGTAGTCGATGGCCTGGATTTCCTCCCTGTACAGCCAACGAGGCTGGCACAAGGAGTGCGTCGGCTGATTTCGTAGAATCCGGATTTCGAGTGGCGCCCATTCCTCGTAAAACGCCGTTCCTCCCGTCGGACTCGCTGGACCGGCGTCACCCGGACACGCAGACCAGCGAATAGCCCAAAAGTGAAGCCGCGTTCCTGGCAGCGAAGGAGGGGCGCGGCAGTCTAGGCCGTAGAGAAGCTTCCCAGCGAGTCCATAAGTCCATCAATGGACTGGCAGGTCACAGGAGCAACTTGGCCTCTTCTAAATCGATGCGGAACTTGTAGCCGTGCTGTTCGAGTAGGCCCAGCAACTGCGCGCCGTCCAACAGGGTGAGCGGCTTATCTTTGGCAAATGCGTACGAGTCGACGCCAAAGTGGCTGGTTGTGACCAGGATGCCTTTGATTGCGCCTTCGTTATGGACCGTCCCAAAGAGGTCCCGCACCGCCGAAACATCAACAGTACCGGTGTAACGTTTGGCCTGGATCACGATCTTCCCTCCGCGTAAGGCGTCCGGGTCGAAAATGATCGCGTCGACTCCGCGATCTCGGCTCACTTGCGTGATCTTTACCTGTGCTCCCGAAGCGGCAAAGACTTTTTCGAACAACTCACGGCACAGGTGCTCGAAATCCTCCCAATCCATCGAGGCGAGGTTCTGGCCCTCGGTCATTTTTCCGAGAACCTCCTTACCATCGACAAACCGCGGGTCGTTGGTGTCGAACCGAAGCGTCGGAGCGATTGGTGTCACCTCCATGCTCCGAGCCGCGAGACCTTTCAGCGCCATGAACGCCTCCATCGGATCGATGGCATTCAAACACAAGGAGCGCAATTGCTCCGTGGTCGCGAACAGACTCGCGCAATACGCTCGCTTGTGCTGCCCAGTGGCTTTCTCGACGTAGTCGGCCCATCCGTTAATCACCACGGCCTTGACCATGGATTGGGTGTCGAGCCGTACGAGTTCGCACGCCAATCGCAGGCACAGGGAGGGGTAAGTTTTGAGCGCCGCCTCCTTTCTTTCCCTTTGGCTAGCAGGCTTGATCGTCCCCCCAGTTCGGAGTTGCACTCGCTTCACCCACTCAACGGCTGAGAGATCAGGGAATCGGTGCTCATGGATTAGAATTCCAGAGCCGAGATCGAGCCTAGAGCGCCCCTCCCGTGAAACGAATTTCGGTATCATCGCAGTGCGCAGGACCGCTTCTGCCCTTGCGAGGAGTCCTTCAGTCCCAGGCTGGGAGACCGCGGTCTGTAGCGCTACCAGCTTCGACTGCTCAGCCTCGAAGGCTTTCTCGTACTCGGACTTGTCCTGGGCGTACCGAGCGAGTGCATTCGAGTGCGCCTGTTCTTGGCGGGATACAGCCAAATTGTACTCTGCCGTAGCTTTCGCAGCCAACGCGGCAATCTCACTGTTGCGCTTCTCGCACTGCGCCAACAATCCGGTACGGCGTTGGATCGCTGCGTGCACCCTCTTTATCTCCGGTGCATAGACCGAATCAACATAGACGTTGAGGTTAAGGAAAGCGAAGCGTTGGCCGTAGTAGGGCGCATCGAAGATGGGCTCTCTCAACGGCAGCGCCCATGCCTTCCAGGATGGCGGTGGATTCACCGGAGCAGGGCTACTCGGTGGGGGGGCCGGGTAGGAGGGCGCGGAACCGACAGACGCAAATAAGCTCTCAAACGGAGGAGCCTGGGAAATCTTGAGTAGCTGTCGGACCTCATCAATGTCCGCGATGCTCGAGGGTTCTGGTAGTGGGCCAAGCAGGATGTCGATGCACCCCTCGAACCTTTTGGTGGGCCTCGCAGGCACCACGTCAGCACGAGCCCGGTAATCCATGAGCTGGCCCTGTCGCCCTCGATTGGGAGCGGGTGGGAGCTGGGGAGCAACTCCTCAGGTATCCAAGCCTTGCGCCCGAGGTTTTCCCGCCCGAGCCATTTGGTGACGCCTTCTGAGACGGCCGACAGCACCGCACCGATCATCCATATGACAACGCCAATAATGAATACGGTAACGAGAACGTAAGCCATCGTGTCTCCACCACAGCAGACAAGGTGATTGTAGCTCGGTCAAGTTGACGTGTAACGCAAAATAACCGGCCAATGTCGCGAGCGAGAGGGCTCGCGGCGAGCACTGGAAAGCAGTATTCTTTTTTCGTTCGAGACTGACTTTGCCGGGAGGGTGAAGGCCGGTCCTCAGATCGAAACTTGGCAGG
>JAPKZC010000915.1 GCA_026394025.1 Candidatus Solibacter sp. | reverse complement strand
TTTCGCAGGGACCTTTATCGCGCCGAGGTCTAAGACCACGCTGGCTGAATCGACCACATGGTGGTTGCTCACGATCATTCCCGCAGCAACGAGAAAACCAGAACCCTGGGCGACCGGAGTTCCATTTTCCGACCTCGCAATCAGCATGAATACACTGTCGGCTGCTTTGCCGTATATCTGGCGGCCAATCTCGGCCTGTTGCCCAAGTGCGATGGAATGCAAGAAAAACGTCGAGATTGCCAATAAGAAGAGCCTAACCAAAGTGGATCTCATTTTGATCTCGCCACTCTCCCAGGATGATACCTCCTTGCGCTCGCCTGGGGCAGCCCATGTGGAAAAAGAAGAACGAACCGCCATGCGCCAAAAAGTTCAAGACTCGCCAGAATGGCAATTTTGCGCAAGAACAACCTATTGTTGCCTCACGGCGGCTTCTGACGCGTTCGTCGGTAACGTCAGTGCTGGAATGTCTACCGTGCGTTCTCTGGCGCTGCTGCCGCCGCGGTCATGCTGCCGCGCAGCGGCCGATGCTCAAGGGGCACAAGGGACAGTGCATGCCCTACGCCAAGCCATCGCCGCCACGGGGAACAGAAGCCTTCTCACTCCTCCCGCCGCGCCGCTACCGGATCGATCCGCGTCGCCCGCCGCGCCGGGAGGTGCAGGCGAGCAGCGCCCAACCGGCCAGCACGAGCGGCGCTCGGGCAAGCAGCAACCAGTGGTCGGTGGGGCGGGCGAGGCCCTTCGCCAACTTCTCGTTCAAGCGGAAAAGGCTCGCACCAGGGCCATAGCACCGGCAAGGCCGCACACCGAGCAGACCACCACCAGCGCCGTCCCTTCCCTCAGCACTAACCCTTGCACGTGCCGGCCGTGGGTGCCGAGCGCCATGCGAATGCCGATCCCCGGTGCCATACGTATGCCGATCTCCTTACTCCTTTGCGCTACCGCGCAAGCCGTCACGCCGCCCAGACCGACGCAGGCAAGGAGCAGCGACAACCGGCCCAGGACGACGTAAATCGCCGAGATCCACTCCACGAACGAGGTCATATAGCGATTTTGACCTTCATGAACGCGAAGCTTTCAGCGGTCGGCGTAGCACAAGGGGGACCATCGAACCGTCACCCTCTTTATTCCCGTGAGATACACGCTCTGCCCCGGCAGTTTTGCCTCGGCGCCGCGCAACTGCGTGAGCAGGTACCCCGCTTGAGGTTCGAGCGGCGCGCCAACCGGGTGCCGCGGTTTTCAAAGTGATGGCAGCCGGCGGAGATCCGTGGGGGCTGGCCGGACACTCACGCGGCGCCCTGGAGTGCCCTATCGACGGTCTCCGGAAACCGATCGATCACCGTGAGGTACGCCCGGAGTGCGCTCGGCGGTTCCGTCCTGCCGAGTTCCCACTCCTGCAATGTCCGCACGTTGAAGCCGTATCGCGCGGCGAACTCCGATTGCGACAATCCGGACTTTGTACGGATCGCCTTCACGTGCACGGGACCGGGAACATCGTAGTAGCGGGCGGGGAGAGAGATTTCACCGCGCGCGTGAGCCACGGCCTGCTTTAGGCCGGCGATCACGCCGCGAGAGACGCGATTCATTGCAGGTTTACGGACGGCCTTTGCCGCGATTGTTTTCTTTGCCACGTTTCAACGCCTCCACAAATTTCAGGGCCGCCTTGCGGCCGGCGGCATCCATGTCCGCCTGTTCGTTCTTGGCGTACACGTAAAGCATGTACACCTCATGATCCGACACCCAGTAGTAGTAGATCACCCGGACTCCGCCGCGTTTGCCCTGTCCCTGGCGGCTCCAGCGCGCTTTGCGCACACCGCCAGTACCGGGAACGACGGGGTGAGCTTCGGGATCGGCCGCAAGCGAAGCTTCCATGGTCTGGATTTCCACCTCGGTGAGCAACCGCTTCGCATCACGTTCATACCGGCTTGTCGCGAATACGGCGGCTCGCATTTTAGGGTAATCTCACTATACGGTTTTTTCGTATAGCAGTCAATGAAAGAACGGGCGCGTTTCAACCGCGCGGCCTTTTCCAAGGCTCGCCGGAAAGAGTCGGCGCCCTCCTGCAAGCCATCGCCGCCACCGGGAACTGAGCCTCCTCATTCTTCCCGCAGCGCCGTCGCCGGATCGATCCGCGTCGCTCGCCGCGCCGGGAGGTAGCACGCCAGCATCGCCAGGGCAGCGAGCAGGAGCGGCGCGCCGACGAGCAACGAGCGGTCGAGCGGTAGTTGGGCGAAACCCTTCGCCAGCGCCTCGCTCAAAGCGGAAAAGGCGCGCCGCAGGGCCATCGCGCCTGCAAGGCCGCATATCGTTCCCACCACCACTAGCGCTGTCCCCTCCCTGAGCACTAATCCTTGCACTTGCCGGCCGCGGGCGCCAAGCGCCATACGGATGCCGATCTCCTTCCGCCTTTGCGCTACCGTGTAGGCCGTAACGCCACCCAGGCCGATGCTGGCGAGGAGCAGCGAGAACAGGCCCAGGAAGACATAGACCGCCGACATCCACTCCGCGAATGCGTTGATCCGGTCGAGATTCTCGCGCATGGTTTGCACATTGAAGATGGTGAGATCGGGATTACGCGACGCCATTGCGTCGCGGACGGCGGCCAGCGACACGGTACCGCCCGCGACGCGCACCAACACGGTGGCTTGCGGCGTCCGGCTGCGTGCCATCCCGCCCGCGGTGAGCGGCAGAAACACCGTGGGAACCGGCGTGGCCGGCAGCCACCCGGAGCCCACATCGTGGGTCACGCCGATCACCGTGTAACTGGCCCCGCCGTCCCGAATGTGCCGGCCAATCGGGTCCTGGACGCCAAACAGCGCGCGCGCGGCGGATTGGTTGATTAGGGCGGGTGTGGCGGTGCCCGGCGGAGCGTCGCTCTGCTGGTCTCGGCTGTCGAACTCGTGCCCG
>JAPKZC010000681.1 GCA_026394025.1 Candidatus Solibacter sp. | reverse complement strand
CGATATTCTCGCCAAAGGCATCGGATTACAGTACCTCCGGAGTGCCGAGGCGAGTCTCGGCACGGCAGGCAAGAGTGCCCGCGCCACGTTGTGGCGCACTCCGGAGAGGTTCCGCCCAGCGACAAAATCACCCTGGCCTATATCGGCACGGGCACCCAGGGGCTGCGCGAACTCCTGCCCATGCTGGCAGCGCCCGAAATCCAGGTGGTTTCGGTGTGCGACCCCAGCAAGCACTCGACCGGCTATCGCGATTGGTCGCGCGATTCGATACTCAAGGAGATCCGCCGCGCGCTCAACAAACCGGATTGGCGGGCGGGCAGCGAAGGCACGGTTCCCGGCGGCCGCGACGTAGGGCAGAACATCGTCGATACCTTCTACGCCAGCAAGGGCTGCTCGGCATACGCCGATTTTCGCGAGCTCTTCGATAAGCAAAAAGATCTGAATGCCGTCAAGATCATGACCCCGGACCACCTGCATGGGGTGATCGCGATGGCGGCCATGAAGCGCGGCAAGCACGTGATCGTGCACAAGCCGATCGCCAACCGCCTGATGGAGGCCGAGCGGGTGATTGAGACCGCGCGCTCCACTGGGGTGGCCACGCACTTCATTCCGTGGGACTCTAACGGGAGCATGGAGCAGGTGCTGGCGTGGGTCCGCGATGGCTCCATCGGCACACTGCGCGAGATTCACAATTGGACCAACCGGCCGATGTGGCCGCAGTATCCCACCCTCCCCACCGATACGCCGCCGGTCCCCGAAGGCTTCGATTGGGACCTTTGGCTGGGCCCGGAGCGCGAGCGGCCATATCATCCTAACTACACCCACATGTTGTTCCGCGGCTGGTACGATTTCGGCGGCGGCTCGATGGCCGACATGGGGCACTACAGTCTGTGGACCGTGTACCGCGCGCTGGACCTCGTCGGGCCCACGAGCATCGAACCGATGGCCAGCCACGACCAGGTGCTGACCGACGGCGTCGCCAGCGGCGTGAAGAACGATTTCTCGTTCCCTGCCGCCAGCACGGTGCGCTTCCAGTATCCGGCGCGCGGCCAGCGAGGCGCCGTGGACCTGATCTGGTATGAAGGCGGCATGCGGCCCCCCACACCGCCGGAACTGGATGAAGACCGCAAGGAGTTCCCCGCCGAGGCCATGATGTTCGTCGGCGACAAGGGCAAAATACTGGCCGGCTTCCGGGTGGAAGCTCCGCGCCTGATTCCGGAGCGGCGGATGAGCGGCTACCCTGCCCCGCCCGCCGCGGGGCGCGCGCCACGCGAACCCGGGCAATTATCGGCGGGTATGCGGCAGTGGTGCGCAGCCTGCAAGGGCGGTGCGCAATCGCCCGGGAGTTTCCTCAATGCCGGTGGGATTTCAGAGGCAGTGAATCTGTATGCCGTGGCGCTGCGCACGCGCCGGCGCCTGTACTACGATGCGGCGAGCCGCAAGATCACCAACGTGGCGGACGCCAACAAATATCTTTCGCGCGAGTATCGCAAGGGCTGGAGTCCCGACTCAGTATGAATTTCACCAGAAGGCAATTCTTCGGGGCCGCGCCGGTGGCCCTCGCTGGGGCGGCGCAGGCGCTGCACGCCGACCCGCTGGGCATGCCGATCGGCTGCCAGGTCTATCCGGTGCGCGATGCGCTGGCCAAGGATTTCGAAGGCACTCTGCGCGAGTTGCACACAATCGGCTACCGGACCATCGAAATGTGTTCGCCGCCCAGCTACGCGGAATTCCGCCCGCTGGCCGGCCTATCGGCGGCGCAGATGCGCCGCACCATCCAAGGCGCCGGGCTGCGCTGCGAGAGCTGCCACTACAACTTCCGCGAACTGAAGGAGAACCTGGACGAGCGCATGGGCTTCGCCAAGGACCTGGGGCTCAAGCAGATGGTGCTCTCCAGTTTCGGACTGCCCGCCAACGCTTCGCTGGCCGATTGGAAACAAGCGGCTGGAGAACTCAACCGCATCGGCGAACGCACGCAGAAGGCCGGAATCCAACTGGGCTTTCACAATCACAACAACGAGTTCAAGGAACTGGAAGGCGTGCTGATCTACGACGAGCTGATGCGGCAGTTCGACGCCAAGCTGGTCAAGATGCAGTTCCAGGTGGCGGTGATCAGCCTGGGTTTTGAAGCCGCGACGTACCTTGCGAAATATCCGGGCCGCTTCCTTTCGCTGCACCTGGCCGACTACTCGACGGCGGAGAAGAAAGCCGTGCCTGTGGGCTCGGGAGTGGTGGATTGGAAAAAGCTGTTTGCCGTGGCCAAGAAGGGCGGCGTCCAGAATTATTTTGTGGAAATGAATCTGGAAGCAATGAAGGCCAGTGCCGCCTATCTGCACAAGCTGTAAGACTACTTTTTGAGCAGCGGCGTCACCAGGAAGCTTTTGATCTCCACGTAGCTGTGGTCGCCCTGGATGATGAACGGTCCCGGCTCAGCTTCGTCGGAATTGTTGGCGATGGCGGTGAGACCTTCAACCTCCACCTTGTCGAGCACCGTCTTGCCGTTGAAGACCACGGTGAGCGTGCGGCCAACCAGGCGTATGTCATAACTCTGCCATTCGCCGGGGGGCTTGCTGGCATTGACGCTGGCCGCGATGCGGCTGTAGAGCGCGGCTGACCCGTGGGCATTTGGCGGCTTGCCGTAGTCCTCCATAATCTGGATCTCGTAGCGTCCGCGCAACCCGATGCCGCTATTGGAGCGCTCCACAATGCGGAAATCGACATGCAACTTGAAGTTCCAAAACTTCTGTTCGGAAATCAGATCGGTAGTGGGCGGAGCGTTGCGCAGGATGCCATCCTTGTAGCTCCACTTCATCTCCGCGCCGGGATTCAGGGGCTTCCAGCCGGTGAGATCCCTGCCGTTGAAGAGTTCGACCGCCTTGCCTTCCTGCCAGGAGCCATCGTCCTTGTCGGCGATGGCGGGGGCGCGCACACCGGTCCACTTCACGGGTTGGGCGGTGCTGCCGGGCGTTTGCTGGGTGCCTTCCAGTTTCCCGTTGACCAGGCGCGCGCGATAGACCGGTGCAGGCCCCTTGGGATTGCGGCTGGGGTTGGCAATGGAGAAGCGCAGTTCGCCGTTCTCGACGGCGATGGCGTCGATGTTGTTCATGTCACCGCCAAAGGCGCTGACGAACTTGCCGGCAGGCTTGGGCGATCCGACTCCGGTAAGTTCCACCCACCAGGCGCGCGGGCGGGGCTGGGTCAGGGTGGTGATGTCCCAACGGCCGTTGAAATCCGAATCGGCGGCGATTGCGGCCGACGTTGTGAGGAGGAGAACTGCAAATAGGGTGCGCATGGTTATGGCGAGATTAATGTATCACCCTTGCTGGGCGGGTGCCACACGAAGGGCTTTATCGGCGGACGGCGAAGCGTCCGAGCTTCGCCCGGATTTACAGGCTGAACCCTGCCCCACCCAGGGCGGACGCTAGCGCTTGGCAGCGTACCGGGCGAAGAGGCCAGCGATGTCGGCGTCCTTGACGGTGCCGGGGTGAATGACGACGCGATAGCGGTAGCGCAGGCTCTTGCCGGGTTCGATGGTCATGGCGCCGTCTTGCGATTTGTCATTGGTGAAAACGGAAAGGCCCCATGGGTTGGCCGCGAAGAGACCGTAGGCGCGGGCGTGCCAGCGCACCGGGTGGCGCGGGTTTTCGGGGTGATCGAGGATGGCGACGCCGACTTTTTCGCCGTTGATCTCGCCCGAATAATCGCACCACGGCGACGCCTTGCCCCAGAGTTGCTTCTCGCCCACGAGACCTTCGGCGTTGGTGATGTGGGAAACGCCCTTGTCCTCCTGAAGCAGGGGCCGCAGACGTATGCCGAAGGCGCCATCCTTGCCATCGCCGAAGGTGACAGTGGCGAGTGCGGTGAGGGTGATGTCCACGTCGAAATAGCGCAGTTTTGGATCGGAGAAGAAGGTCATCACGCGGGATTCGGTGAGCAGCGCGTTGTTGCCTTCCATGTCGGTCCATTCGAAGGTTGCGGCGACGGAGCCTTGGGTCTTTCCGCTCTTCACGTCGCCCGTCTTCTTGAGAGTGATGCGGCCCAGGTTCTTGCGGTGTAGGTCCGCGAAGTAAGACCACTCGTTGTTCCAGAAGTCGAGCTTGTTGACGTTATCGTGGGCGAACCAGAGGCCACGCTGGTGCTGGTGATCCATGACGGCGGGGCCGTTGCGCGCGGGCTTCTTTTCGCCGGCTTCCTCGGGGACGTCCTCCATGGGCCAGGCGCGAGTGATGGACGTTCCCGAGGCAGCCCGCAAAGGCCAGAGATAGGGTTTGGTGACCTCAGCGTTGAAGGCCTTGCCGGACATGTAGAAATCGGTGAACGGTTTGCCATCGATCTCAACGGAGACCTTGCCGGCAGCGGGCGCGAGTTTCACCTGAGCGGCGACAGGCAGGGCGAGGAGTACAGTGGAAAGAAAGACCAGACGTAGGTGCTTCATCGGAACCATTTTAGCGCCAGTCAAAACCCGTTTCTCGCAAAGCAAACAGCTAATTTTTGGGGACCTGCTCGATTACAGGCGGGAAGCTCTCGGACGCGCGAGCGGCACACCTCGCTTGACGGCCTTGGGATTTGAGGTTCGTTCACAAGGACTCCACGGCCCTGAGCGGGCAAGATCTGCTCCGCGTGCCGTTCCAGGCCGGTGCGAGGGTCGCCCATCCTGATTCCAGTCTAAGACTCGGGTGTGTAGAGTCTGCGGACGACGGAAGGCGGCGTGTTCGGTAGGTGTTCAGGGCAGAGTGGGTTACGGGGAGATAAATAGAGAAAATGCTCGTGGACTGGTATAGGATGCCGCATTTTGGCGGCGACCGATCTGGGGCTGATGACGAGCGCAAGCCAGTTCTTCCGCTACAACATACTGAGCGCGACATTCAATAGCACCGCACGCACGGTGACGGTAGTGTTCTCGGTGACCAACCCGGTCGCCGCCAACGCCTCGTATGACATCCTGAATACAACAACGCCGCCGTTCCAAACAACGTTGGGGGCGGGGGCGAGGCTGGCGGTGCAGATTGCGTGGAACACGGCGGGATGGAAAACCACGGAACTGGTGAACACGGGGAACACGCCGGTGACACAGGTGATCTCACGGACTTGGATGAGTACGACGCCCCCGTCTGCCGGTGGAAGCGGCCCGGCGGTTCCAAAATCCATTAATGCGCTGACGTTGGCGAAGCGGTGCGGTTCAAGCGGCGCTCCGTGCTCCGCCGCCGGAACGTTCTACGTCATCAGCGGTGCCCTCCCGCCCGAGGCGATGGGCTCCGGCCGGGTCGGGATCGAGGGGCACGCGGTGAAGCAGACCGGCGTCAACCCAACCACCGGCGCGCCGGTCTTCGCCCCCATCCCGGTCAAGAGCGTCTTCGCCGACTATGCCATCGACGCCACCGCGGTAGCGCGGCGGCAGATCGTGGATTTCAAGAAATGCCAGGGCTGCCACGATGACAAGGTCCACGGCAATACGACGGTGCCGCGATTGAGCTTGCACGGCGGTAACCGCACAGAAGAGCCGGGGTTGTGCGTGATGTGCCACAACCCGAACCAGACCGACGCGGCCTACCGCAGTTCTGGGGCCGAGGAATCGGTGGATTTCAAGCGGCTGGTACACGGCATCCACGCGGGCGGCTTCAGGAGGAGCCCGCTGGTGATCATCGGCTTCCAGGGCTCGGTCAACGACTTCAGCGGGGTGCGGTTCCCGGCGACGCTGAGCAACTGCGTCATGTGCCACATCGACAGCAACGGCAAAGGCACGTTCGAGCTACCGGTGGCTAGCACGCTGGGTTCCACCATTAACAGCGGTAGCGCTCTAACTCCGCTGCCCGGATTCGTGGACGTGAATCCGGTGCCCGACCTGAAGATCAGTCCCACCGCGGCGGCCACGACAGCTCAGAGGTCAGGCGCCATATGATCAGCCAGGGAGCGTCCTTCGGGGCCACACAAGCGGCACTGGCCGGGAAGGAACGGTGCGTCAATTGCCATGGTGCGGGGCGGGAAGAGGATGTGCGGAAGGCGCATGAGATCCGCTCGTCAACCAGGGGCGGCGGAGATCGCTGACGCACGCCTCGGCGGATGCCGGCGCCTGCGGGCCGGCATCCGCCAGTAGTAAGTGCCGCTGCTGTCTCCGGAACGCCACTACCGCAAGGAGGTAGGGGACACGGTGCGGGGCGAGAGACTCCCCGTATAGCATACTGGAGTGATG
>JAPKZC010000606.1 GCA_026394025.1 Candidatus Solibacter sp. | reverse complement strand
GAGCGTCAGCCGTTCGCGAATCTTCTCTGGTGTACGCACGAGCAGGTCCATCGGAAAGGGCGGCCTGATCTTCAGGCGCATCTCTACCGACTTGGCAACGACTTTGCCCTCAAACGGCAAGATCACCAGCAGATCCACATCCGAATCAGGCGAGGGTGCGCCCCACGCGTAAGACCCGAAAAGTAAGATGCGTTGCGGATGAAATTCTTCGCTGCCGTCCCGAGTAATTCGCTCGATACTGGTAACCTAATCGTTCTACCTTGTATCTAAATTGTGGCGGCTGGAAGAACGCTCCCTGACGGTCGCGGCTCGGATTGGGGAGCGCGGCTTGATCGGAGTTGCTGCTCCATTCCGAGCCGCGGCCGTCAGGGAGCGTTCTCATCGCACCCAAGGAGTCGTAGTGAAGCGAATTTCGATTCTTCTGCTGCTGGTCACGGCAGCGTTCACGCAGACGCGCAGCCGTCTGGCTGAATACGCCCTGGTCCTCGAAGACCCGCCGGTAGCTCAAAAGGCCCAGTCACGGGCAGCCCTTCAGAGTAGCGAAGCACAGGCGCACTTACAGAAGGTCCGCGGGTCGCAGCGCCGCGTGCTGGCGGAACTCGCCGCCCGCAAGGTGCGAGTCAGTTCCACTGCGCAGGTTTTGGTCAACGCCATCTTTGTCCGCGTGATGCCCGGCGAGGTCGCGGCCCTCAAGAACATCCCCGGCGTGAAGTGGATTCAGTACCTGCCGCCTGCGAAGCCGTCGCTCAACGCGGCGGTGGACCTGGCGCGCGTACCGGCTGCCTGGAGCGCGGTCGGCGGCAGCGCCAACGCCGGCGCGGGCGTGCGTATCGGCATCATCGATACCGGCATCGACCAGAACCATCCCGGGTTTAAGGATACCGGCTTCACGCCGCCTGCCGGTTTTCCCAAGGGGGATATGGCCTACACCAACAATAAGGTAATCGTGGCGCGAAGTTACGTGTCCATGCTGTTGGATTCCGACCCGGCCTACTCCACGCCCGATGATCTTTCGGCACGCGACCGGCAGGGGCATGGCACGGCGATCGCGATGATCGCCGCGGGGGTGCAGAATACCGGCCCCATGGGGAGCATCACGGGCGTGGCGCCGAAGGCGTTCCTCGGAAACTACAAGGTGTTCGGCTCGCCAGGAGTTAATGAGTACACCTACCGCTCGATTTGGATCCAGGCGCTGACGGACGCGGTCACCGACCGCATGGATATTGTCACGCTCTCGCTGGGCGAAGGCGACCCGGCTTTCTTCGGTCCTCTGGATACCGGCGTCGGAGTGTGCGGCGACCCGATTTGCGACGTGGGTGCGCAGGCTGTGGAAAATGCGACCCGTCTCGGGATCCTGGTAGTGGCAGCGGCCGGCAACGGGGGCAATATCGGTTTTAAGAGCGTGACCTACGATTCCATGAATTCCCCGGCCACCGCGCCCAGCGGCATTGCGGTGGGCGCTGTGGCGAACAGTCACCTGGTGTTCCAGACCGTGCGGGTCAACGGCAGCAGCCTGGGGAATCTCCGCGGGCTGTTCGGCGACGGCCCGCGCATCGCGTCGCCACTGACGGCGCCGGTCAAAGATGTGACTAAGCTGGGCGATGACGGGTTGGGCTGCGCTGCGTTGCCCGCGGGGTCGCTCACCGGCGCCTTCGCGCTGATCCAGCGGGGCACCTGCTACCTCAGCAACAAGATCAACTTTGCCCAGGCGGCAGGCGCGGTCGGGGTGATCCTGTATCAGGCCGAAGGCATCGACGACGCGACTACCCGCATGTCCGTGCAGGATACCGGTATCCCGTCGGCGCTCATCGGCAATAGCGACGGCAAAGCATTAAAGATCTATCTCGGGATCAATCCCAACGCGACCATCACGCTCGACCCTGCCTACGCGGCGGCGGACAACCCGCAGGTCAACACCGTGGCTGGCTTCTCCGGGCGCGGGCCGAGCGTGGGCAATTTCGCCGCGACCCGCGATTTCGCGCTCAAGCCCGAACTGGTGGCGCCCGGCACCAACATCTATACCGCCACGCAGAAGTTTGACCCCAATGCGGATTCCTACAACGTCACCGGATACACCACGGTCAACGGCACCAGCTATGCCGTGCCGTTCGTGGCCGGCGTGGCAGCGATGGCGAAAGGCAAGAACGCGCTGCTGAACACCCCCGGCCGGTTGAAATCCGTCGTGGTGAACACGGCGAGCGCTGATCTACTCGGCACCATCCACGTGACCGATGCGGGCGCGGGCAAGCTCAATGCCGCGGACGCCGTAAACGTCGGAGCCACGCTCGAACCGGCGGCCATCTCGTTCGGACCGGTCAACGCCGTGCCGATCAATCGCGACCTGACCATCACCAACGTGAGCGGCACGACCGCCACGTTTTCGCTCACCGTGCGGCAACTGACCGGCGATTCCAATGCGCGGGTGGAGTTGAGCCAGAGCAGCGTCAGTTTGCCGGCGGGGCAGAGCCAGCAAATCACCGTTTCGCTCAACGGCAGCCGTCCGGTGAT
>JAPKZC010000691.1 GCA_026394025.1 Candidatus Solibacter sp. | reverse complement strand
TGGCGCGTACCGTGCCATGCGCAGCGCGTACCAGATGGCGGGCATCAAACCGGAGGACGTGAACGTCGCCGAAGTACACGATTGCTTCACCGTGATGGGTGCGCTGGGAACGGAGGTGATCGGCAAAGCCGAGCCTGGCAGGGGCGCCCAATACTGGGTGGAAGGCAAGGCGGCGCCTACGGGCGAGTGTGCCATCAACACATCGGGAGGACTGATCGCTAAGGGACATCCCATCGGCGCCACGGGAATTGCCATGATTGGCTGGAGCGCGCTGCAACTGCTCGGCAATGCGCCGGCCGGCTTGCAGGTGCGGAATCCGCGCGCCGCCGCCACGTTCAATATCGGCGGCCCCATCTGCGCGAGTGTATGCACCGTGCTGCGGGCGGCGGAGTAGTAGTATACTCCCACCAATGAGCACTTCGAGGCGGACATTTATGCAGACCTGTGCGCTGGCCCCTACAATCCTGGGCGCGACCGACAAAACCGGAACCAAAGCGCCCATCATCGGCGTTGGCAAGCACACCTACGAGGCGATCCACGATTGGGGCGAACTGCCGGCGGGCATCAAGTACGGCAACACTCACGGCGTGGCGGAAGATTCGCAGGGGCACATCTACGTGCACCACACGGTCCACGCCACCAGCGAAAGCGCCGATTCCATGGTGGTCTTCGACGAAAACGGTAAGTTCGTCAAGAGCTGGGGCAAAGAGTTCAAGGGCGGCGCCCACGGTTTGCACATCCAGAAGGAAGGCAGCACTGAATTCCTCTACCTCTGCGATACCGCGCGCGGCATCGTGATGAAGGCCACACTCAACGGCGAATCCGTCTTTACCCTCGGCTACCCGGACGAGTCCGCCGCCTACAAGCCCGGTCCCGACGGTAAGAAACCGAAGTACAGCCCCACGAATTTGGCCATCGCGCCTAACGGCGATCTGTACGTGGGCGACGGCTACGGCTCCAGCTACATCAACCAGTACAACAATAGGGGCGAGTACATCGGCACCTTCGGCGGCAAGGGAAAGGAGGCGGGCATGCTGGATTGCCCGCACGGCATCATCCTGGACCACCGCGCCGGAACGCCCGTCCTCACCGTTGCCGACCGCGGCAACGCGCGAATCCAGCGTTTCACCCTCGCCGGCAAGCATATCGATTTCGTCAGTGGCACCAATATGCCGTGCCACTTCAACTTCTCTAAAAACGGCGACGCCGTGATCCCGGACCTGGGCGCGCGAGTGACCCTATTGGACAAGCAAAATCAGGTGATCGCGCACCTGGGCGACGATTCCGAGAGCAAATGGCGCGACACACGCAAGCTCTCGCGCGACCACTTCACCCCCGGGAAATTCGTCGCTCCGCACGGCGCCTGCTTCGACCACAAGGGAAACGTCTTCGTCGTGGAATGGGTGGAAGTCGGCCGCGTGACCAAACTGCGCAAGGTCTGATCGCCGGACACGCCAGACCCAACCCCTGTCAAGGCAAAGTAGAAACGTCCTATTCCCAGCAAAGTAGAAATGTCATGTTTTAGGGGGGCTGCCTGGGAGGCGGGCTTACAGTGGATTTGATGTTCTGGGGGAGTCGCGCTCCCTGGGGCAGAT
>JAPKZC010000333.1 GCA_026394025.1 Candidatus Solibacter sp. | reverse complement strand
TTGGCCAGGATCAGCGCTGGCGGCTCTAATGCGAATGGCCGCCGGCAACCGCGCTAGCAAAGAGCGGCCATCAGGGCGCCTCGCGCGGTGGAATTCAGCGGGTCTGGCGACAAGCGCACTTCCGACAGGCGAATCGGGAAATCCTGGGCTCGCAGAGCGGCCGAAAAGTGGTCCAGGAATCCCTTCGGCATCACCGTGCCACCGCTGAGCACCAGCGGGATTGCATAATCCAGCTTGGGTAGTCGTTGAGTGGCCGAGATGTAAGTGCGCAGCGCGGCGGTCAGGTTGGCGATCACTTCCTGGTAGTACACGGTCAGGGCATTCAGGGTCCGGTCGGAAGCGAGGCCGTTCAGCCGGAACGATTGTTCCTTGCGAACGCGCAGGCGGGTTGCCAGGTCGCCGGTAACCGCAGCCGCCTGGCTATCGATGAAATCGCCGGCCTTGGGCACGCTGAAACTGAGCACGGGCACCGACAACACAGCGAGGCAGGCGTTGCAAAGGCCGCTGCCGCAAGAGACTCCGATGCCGGTGAAGTTGGATGTTGCCAACTCGCCGAAGACCACCGCCAACCCCTCTTGAATGG
Source organism: Candidatus Solibacter sp. (assembly GCA_026394025.1). Lineage (GTDB taxonomy): Bacteria > Acidobacteriota > Terriglobia > Bryobacterales > Bryobacteraceae > Solibacter. Next base: position 4,112 of record JAPKZC010000333.1, on the reverse strand, counting down.
GAGTGGGTGCGTAGCCCAGTTGTCCCAGGAGCTTGGCGATAATCCTGCGAATGACCGCCAGGCTGTGAGGCTCATGAGGGTTGAGCACGCCGCTCAGCATCGGCCGGCGGGTTTCCAAATGGAATATTTCGGCAAATTTCCGGGCCTCGTTGCCGGCTACCACGATGTCCGATCCCTGGACCTCATGGAATACGTCTTCCCGCTGCAGAAGGCTCTCCGCCAGTTTCGAATACGGTATGGTGAGGAATGCATTGAGCAGGGAGTCGTACTGACAGTTCTTATCCCCGTTGCGCGCCACCACGATGCGGCTCGTGCCGATATCGAGACCCAGCGGCTGGGTGTATTCTTCCGTGGCGTTCATCAATCGTCTCCTAAAGACTTACTCACAATTACTCGAATAGCCGAGATTCTTCCCGCTGCCGTTTCTCGGAAAAACGCCGCAGTCTGATAACTTCACTTCGGTCCAGGGGCTGCTTGCGGCCCGGCGGCCAGGCCCACAGGGTCAGGGCCAGGAACAACAAGCAGATTGATGCGACAACCATTGGATTTACCTCCGTGGCAGGTTGACTCGCTCCAACACGGCACTGAGGCTGTTCGGGATGCCGATGGGGCCGTTGCCCTGGGGCACGCAGAACGTAGCCGCATCCGTGATGCGCTGGGACTCCTGCTGTTTACGCTTCTGCCAGCCGCGGAATTTGTCCTGCTCCTGCGCCACCTGATCCGAATTGGCCTGAATCCGCGACATGTACTGGCTGGTCAACTGCTCCAGTTCGGCATGGAGCTTATTGTTTTCTTCGGCCTTGACGTTCTCGAACGCCTTGATCTGCTCCTGCCGCTCGTCTTCATATTCATCGAGCGCGCGATTGCGCGTGACGGCATCCTGCAGCAGATCGCCGATTTCCGCCCCGGCGGCTTCCAGCGCCATCATCAGCGAATTCCGCTTGGCTTCCGGGGTCATGTCAACCAAGTGCTTGCTGTTCACCATTTCCGCGATCTTGAGAATGGTATAGTTTTTGCCCGTTGCCCTTACCCCAGCGGCGGCGTAAACATCGGCGAAGGACTCCAAAACAGGGGTGACGCCTGTGGTAGTTCCGGCAACGGCGTTGCCGGAGCGTTCGGTCTCGTGCTGCAGGGCACTGGACAGCTCGGCCATGCCCAAGGAGTGACCCGCCGAGCCGTTGCGGCTCGCCAAGAGTGTCTCCTTCTCACTGGACGAGAACTGGAACATTCGTCTAAACATCTATGACCTCCCGCACTTCCTCCATATCGAAGAACTGCCTGTCAACTGTATTCCTATTCACTGTGGTAGTACCCCCAGGGGTAGTTTTCTCTCACAGAACTTCAGATCGGCGTTCCCGCTTCCAGACTTTATAGCTGTGCTGCAATAAACTTACGCTGGGTGTCCTGACGGGGACCAGGGCGAACAATTGGCGAATGTCGGGGGAGGTCTTCAACGGAGCGGCAGCAGCGCGTTAATAATGGAGAAGGGCACCCGTCATGATTGGTATGAAGGCACAAATCCTTACCGCGACGCTGTTAACGGCGTTTTCCGGCGCGTTGTCAGCCGCCGATCCTCAGCTTCTGAATCTGGTCATGCCGGACGCCAAGGTTCTGGCCGGCGTCAACGTGGAACAGGCCAAGGGCACGCAGTTCGGGCAGTACGTGCTGAACCAATTGCAAACGCAGGACGCCCAGATGCAGCAACTGGTGGCGCTGACCGGTTTCGACCCGCGGCGTGACGCCCGCGAATTGCTGGTGGCCTCCGATGGCGTGCCGCAAGGCAAGACCGGACTGGCGCTGGCGAAGGGTAATTTCGACGCGGCCAAGATCGCGGCCGCGGCTACGCTGCAGGGCGTGGTGAGCGAAGTCTATAACGGCATCACCATTCTGGAAGAGCCCAAGAAGCAGAGCATGGGCATCGCATTCCTGGACGCGACCACAGTGGCGGCGGGCGATATCGCCAGCGTCAAGGGCGCCATCGACCGGATGAAGATTCCGCAATCCTTGCCCGCGGCGGTCACCGTGAAGGTGAACCAGTGGAGCAATTCGCAGGACGCGTGGGGCATCATGACGGTGCCGCCGGCGAGCTTGGCTCCGGCTGTCAAGGCCGGTGCCCCCAACCCCATGCTGAACGCCGGACAGAACGTCCAGGCGGCGGCGGGTGGCGTAAAGTTCGGCGCGCAGGTGGTGTTCAGCGGCGAAGCGGAGTGCGATACGGCGCAGAACGCCACGACGCTTGGCGACGTGGTGAAACTGCTGATCAACCTGGCGCAGATGCAGGCGGGCCAGGACCCCACGGCGGCGGCGCTGATCAAATCGGTGAGTGTGACAGCCAGCGGCAACACGGTGAAGGTTTCGGCGAGTTTGCCGCAGGATGTTTTCCAAACCTTGCTGCAACCGCAGAGGAAGATCAGGGTGGCGAAATAGGCGTCGGAGCCTTGGCGACCGCTCCCTTACATTACGGTCGCAGGTGTGATTGGGATGCCGGGCAGAGGTCGCGGTAGAAGGGACAGCGCTTGCAGTGGTCACCTTCGCTCAGAGGAAAATCCAGTTTCGATTGTGCTTGTTGAAAGTCCCGAACGGTCTGTTCGGGACTTTCTATCAGGGTAGGGGTCAGGTCTACTTCGACCAGGGTGTTGGGGCGCAGGAAGTGGAGCCATGCGCGGTCGGGGGCGCGGCCAGCCACGCGCTCCACGGCGAGCGCGTAGAGGCGCAGTTGCACGGCGTAATCCCGGGAGCGATGATGGGCCTCGGCGGCAGTGACCTCATCGGTTTTGTAGTCCACCACCAGCAGTTCGCCGCCTTCCTCGAACCACAGGTCCACCTGGCCGCGAATGACCAAGTCTTCGATGGCTAACAAGAAATCGAATTCGCGGGCGACGCGGGTGGCGCGGGCGGCGCGGCGGGCGAGCGTACTTTGGCGGAAGACCTGGGCCAGGCGGAGGGCGTCGGGGGTGGGTTCAGGTACGGGACTGCCGGCCAGCAGGGCGTGCACCTGGGTACCGAACTCCGCGGCGGAGAGCCCGGCGGGCTCGGCTGAAGCGAGCGCAGCTTCTCCCGGTTTGCGAGTGCGGCCGGGGAAACCGAGGTAATGCGAGAGGTAGTATTTCCGCGGGCAACTGGCGAACAGAGAGAGCGCGGTAACGGTGGCGTTGCTATCGTGCTGGTCCTCGACTGCGGGTAGGGAGACTTGCAGCAGTGGGGCTTCCTCCTGGGGTGTGCGCGGGCGGGTGAGCAGTTCGGGCGCCGGTTGCGCGATGTGGACGCGGGCTTTCCACGGCTGGCCGTCCGGAGCGCGGTAGTCCGCCACTTGGAGACGCGGCGCGCTGAGGTCGAGCGCCAGACGCTCGACGACGAGCTTGTCCCAATTGGCGGGCTTGCGGCCGGTGGCGGAGAAGCTGAGCACTAGATGATACTCCGCGCGGGTCATGGCGACGTAGAGCAGGCGGCTGCTTTCTTCCTCTTCGCGCCGCTTCCATTCCTGGCGCAGGGCGTGCTGGAACAGATCGTCTTTGTCCTCACCGCTGGCGGGATTGCGCCAGCGCGCGCCGAGCCCGCGATGGCGGGAGAAAGCCACGACGGGCACACTGGTGTCCACGCCCTTGTGGATGGCGGCCACGAAGACCACGGGGAACTCCAGGCCCTTGGCCGAGTGTACGGTCATGATCTTCACGGCGTTGGAAGAATCCTCGGGCGGGGCGTCGGGCTCGCGGGGGTTTTCCTGGCGCAGGAGCGACAACTCGGCGACAAATTGATCGAGCGACATGCGGGCGGCGGCGTCGCGGGCGTGCGCCAGGAACTTGTCGAGGTTGGGCGAGGACGGGTAGCCGCAATCGTCGATGGCGGAGAGCAGGAGGCGGTCAAAGGTGACGTACTAGCGGCGCTGGCGCCACTCGCGGAGACGGGCAGCGACGCGGGCAAGACGGGCGTGGTCTGTGTCGCCGAAGGTGGCGGGACTGGTGCGCGAGAGGGCGGCGCCCAGCGTATCGCCGTTCATTTTGAGGCGGAGCAGCGCTTCTTCGGATGCGTTGACCAGGGGTGAGCGCAGCACGACGGCGAGCGAAATCTCGTCGCGCGGGTTGGCGACGACGCGCAACAAATGAGTGAGATCG
>JAPKZC010001106.1 GCA_026394025.1 Candidatus Solibacter sp. | reverse complement strand
CGGCGACTTCGGCGCCATCGTGCAGCCACACACTGCCCTCGCCAACGGAGAAATCGTCGAACTCCACGCGCATGCCGCGCGAAGCCGGGGAATGGATCGCCATACGCCATATGCGCGTGCCCCCGGGCGTTGTTTCCCACGCGCCCGAAGCCAGAGCATGGGGCGCCAGGGTGCGCCGGATACCGGTCTTCAGCCGGGCGTTCGGCTCGGCCAAGTGCGACAACTCCGCCTCGCTGAGCGAGGCGAGGTTGAAGCCCCGAGGCTTGCGCAAACCGAACCGCACACGCGGCGGGCGTGCCTGGACGCGTGAGGCACGTTCCGTGCCGGTGTAACGCGCGGGTTCCTTGCGCGAGATCTGCTGCGCACTGGCAAAGGTGACACCGAACCCGACCACGCACACCGAGATGAAAATCAGTCGCATAGCTACAGGTAGACTCTAGGACGGCAAGGGGGGCGTTTACTAGATTGGAAATGGACTGTATGCAGGATATGTCGATAGTTAGTACAGCAGCGGCGCGCTGTTTGCGCATGGCGTCGTGCCGCCGCCGCACTGAGGAAGGCCGGCCCCTCGGGGCAAAGGGCCGGCCTGTATCGCGCAGAACCGCAGTCGCAGCGACAAGCTGAGGAGCGACGCGGATCGCGTGAACGATATGAGGTGCGGCAACTGCTCCTTCGCGTGTGCAAGGTTCGTTACTCGCGCAGTTCCACGATGGTGGCTCCCGCGCCGCCTTCCTGTTGCGGCGCGGGATAGAAGCGCGCCACGTGGGGATGCTTGCCCAGCATTTCCGCGACCATCCGTTTGAGCACGCCCATGCCGTGACCGTGGACGATGCGCACGCGGCTGGCGGTGGCCATCACGGCGCGGTCCAGAAATTCATCGATGGCGTCGCGCGCTTCTTCCGCCCGCTGCCCGATGACGTTGATTTCCTGGTGAACCGGCGCGAGTTCCGGCGCCGGCTTGTAGCTCACGTTCTTGGGCAACTTCCCAGCCCCGCCGCCGCCTTCGGGCAGCACTTCGATCACGTCGTCGCGGGAGACCTGCATCTTCATGAAGCCGACTTCCACTTCAAACTTTCCGCTGCCCAGAATGCGGCGCACGCGGGCGGGCTCGCGGAAGTCCTTCACGCGCACGCGCGCCCCCTCTTCGATGCGCAGCGGCTGAATGCGATCCTGGCGCGAATCGTCCTGCGTGGATAGCACCGTAGTCTGGAAATCTTCGCGCAATTCGCGTTTGGCTTTGGAGACGCGGCGCTGCGCCTCCTGATCGGCCTTGCGCCGGTCGCCGCCCTGTACAATCTTGCCGATGGCATCCTGCGCCTGCTCCTCGAATTTGGCCAGCGCCTCATCGGTGCGGCGCTCCAGTTCCTTGATCTTGGCGGTTTCGCGCTTCTCCCACTCGCGGGCGATTTCCTTCTCGCGGCGGTCGAGCTCTATGATCTTCTCGCGCAGGCTTATCTCCAGCGCCTGCGTCTCTTCAATGCGGTGGTGCAGTTCGCCGAGGAAGCGGGTGACATCGCGCTCGCGGTCGCTCATGGAGAGGCGAGCGCGGCGCATAATGTCCTCGGGCATGCCGAGTCTGGTGGCGATCTCGAGGCCGGCCGATTTGCCGGGCAGTCCCAGCCGCAGGTGGTACGTCGGCTCAAAGGTCTCCTCGTCGAAACCCATGGAGCCGTTAACCACGCCTTCGGTGGCCGCGCCGTAGATCTTTAGCGCCATCAGGTGCGTCGATACCAGAGTGAACGCTCCGGCCGCGCGGAAGTGCTCCACCAGGGCGACACCCAGCGCGCCACCCTCTTCCGGATCGGTAGCGGCGCCGAGTTCGTCCAGCAGGACGAGGGAATTGGGCGTGACGTCGAGCGCCATCTCGCGAATGTTGGAGACATGCGCGGAAAAGGTGCTGAGGTTTTCCTGGATGGATTGGTAATCGCCGATATCGGCCAGCACCGCTCCGAAGAGCGGGAACTCGGCCTCCGCGGCGGGTACGGGCAAGCCTGCGTGCGCCATCAGGCTGAGCAATCCGACGGTCTTCAGGGTCACCGTCTTGCCGCCGGTGTTGGGGCCGGAGATGAGCAGCGTGCGGCGCTCGCGGGTGAGTTCGAGCGAGATGGGAACGGCCGTCTTGCGGCGGCGGCGCAGCACGTCGGCCAGCAACGGGTGGCGCGCGTCCTTGAGGTAGAGGCGCTCGCCGAAACGCGGGATGGCGCAATCGAAATCATTGGCGAAACGCGCTTTGCCGAAGATCAGCTCCAGTTCCGCCATGGTGACCAGAGTCTGGCGGATGGAATCGCCGTAGGCGCGCAGGCGGTTGGTCATCTCGAGCAGAACGCGATAGACCTCGCGCATCTCCTCTTCGGTGAGGCGCACCAGTTCGTTGTTGAGGTCGATGGTCTCGAGTGGCTCCACGAACAGGGTGTGCCCGCTGGAACTGGCGGCGTGAATGACGCCATCGATCTTGCGGCGCTGTCCGGCGATCACCGGCACGACGAAGCGCTCATTGCGGATGGTGACGAACTCCTCCTGGAGTACGCCTTCCTCGCGGTGGGCGCGCAGGAAGCGCTCCAGGGACTCGTGGATGTTTTTCTTCTGGCGCTCGATATCGCGGCGCAGGCGGCCCAGCGCGACGCTGGCATGATCGGCCACACTGCCGTCGGGCAGGATCTTGCCATCCAGTTCGCGCAGCAGGGCGCGAAACTCGCCGATGGTAGCGGCGCGACGGCCCAGGAGCGGAAAGCGCTCGGCGGCCGCGGCAAGGTGGGACTTGGCGTCGGCGGCAATATCCAGCAGGGTGAACAGCTCGAAGATCTCCTTGGGCTCCAGCCCCGCGCCTTCGATGCGCAGTTTGTGCACCGCCGGCTCCACGTCGGGAATGCCGCCAAACTCGATGCGCAGAGCGGTGCCGCGCCCGCCGGCCTGCGGGTGCAAGGCGGCGTGCAGGTATTGAATCGCCTCCCCGGCTTCGGCCAGGGCGGTATCGAGTTGCACACGGTCGGCCAGCGGGCGCACTTTTTCCAGCTCGCGTTTGCCGAGGGGGCTCGCGATGTATCGGCCGAGCAGTTGCCGCAGGGCTTCGAATTCGAGGACTTCAGCGGATGTCTTCAAAGTGTCGATTCTTCCTCGCGAGAAGAAAGCAGTATCACGCCAGGGCGCAAAGGCGCCAAGAAAACCAACCAGTTCTTCTTTGCGGCTTGGCGGCTTTGCGTGACACTGTTCTTTCAGCGTTGCTCACCGGTCTGCTTCGACCGCTTCCCATAGTTTCGCCGTTTGCGGAAGGCTTTTTCAATCACGCCGAGGGTGCCTTCGGTGATTTCGAGGTCCTTTAGGCCCTCGGGCTTCACCCATTCGACGCGGCATACGTCGTCTCCGGCACACAATGTGCCGCCGGTGACGCGGCAGATGTAATCGATCAATACATAGTGGTACTCGGGCTCGCCCGCTTCGTCGCGCATGATGCGTTCAAAGATTTCGAAGACGCCGAGCGGCTCGATTACGAGACTGGTCTCTTCGCGGACTTCGCGGCGGACAGCGCTATCCAGGCTCTCGCCGAGTTCGAGTGCGCCGCCGGGCAGCGACCACCAGCCTTTGAGGGGCTCCTTGCCGCGCTGCGCCATGAGGATGCGTCCGCGGTGGAAGATGAGCGCGCCCACGCCGACGATGGGGCGCTGGGGGTAGCGGCGGTCGTCCGTCACGGGGTGTCCGGGCGCGCCCGCAAGACCATGGCGCGCGCGGCCAGGAACAGGGTCTTCATGTCGGCGTCGCCGAAAGTAAGGCTGGAAACCACCTCGCTCATGTCGATGGAGTGGACGCGCTTGCCTTCGGGGTTGAAGACGGCGATTCCTTTGGCGGCCACCCACAGGTTGCCCTGGGCATCCACCGCGATGCCGCCGGGGGCGCCTTCGATTTTGGCGACCAGGACGCGTTCGCCAGCGGCCTCGCCGTTGCGGTCCACCTCCCAGGAGCGGATGTTGTGATCGTCGGCGTTGGAAACGTAAAGCGTGCGGCCGTTGGGCGAAAGCGCGATGCCGCGCGGGCGGCCGGCGAATTTGGCCACGAGCGTCATCGGGCCTCTCGGCGGGATGTGGAACACGCCGTGGAAGTCGAGTTCGCGGCGGTCGCTTTGTTCGCCAAAAGCGGGATCTGTGAAGTAGGCGTGCCCGTTGCGGGCGACCACGATCTGCGACGGCGCGTTCAGTTTCTTACCTTCCCACGATTCGGCCAGCACCTCGATCCTACCGTTCTTATCGGTGCGCGTGACGCGGCGCGTACGGGTTTCGCAAGTGTAGAGGCGGCCCTGGGCGTCGAAGGCATTGCCGGCGGGTCCGTGGGCATCGGAACGGTAGACCGTGGTCTCGCTGCCCGGCACCCATTTGAGAAGGCGGTCGCTGGGGGTGTCGCTGAAGATCAGGTAGCCACCCTCCTTGGACCATGCCGGCCCTTCGGTGAAGCGGTACCCTTGTGCCAGGCGGTCAAATCTCAACTCACCGAAGGTCTGGGCTAGCACCGGCAGCGCAAGCGCGAGGGCAGCGAAGGAAAGGCGGACGGAGCCGGTCATTTCCCCGAGGTTCGCGTCTTGATCTCGATGTTGTTGACCACCTGCTTCACGCCCTTCACCTTCTTGGTGACGTTCTCCGCTCTCGTCTTCAAGCTTTTCTGCTCGACCAAGCCGGCAAGCGTCACCACGCCCTGTTTCACCGTCACCTGCAAGGGAAGGACGCCCACCAGTTGGTCACCGGCCAGCCTGACGCGCACCGCGTCGCTAATTGTGTCGTCCGTCACTTGCGGAGGATCCTTTGCCAGGCCAACGGCCAGCAAGAGGAATAGTGCGAGGAAAGCGGCCAAGAATTTATGCATCGTCTTCTCCGGTCATTGTACGCCAGTCGAGGGCATTGAGAAAGCTACGGTTCTCACGCCAGTTGGGCTGCACGCGAACGTGCAGGTCCAGGTAGATCTTCAGGCCGAACAGGCGCTCCATTTCCTGGCGGGCGAGCGTGCCGATCTGCTTCAGCATGGCGCCGCCGGTGCCGATGACAATCGCCTTCTGGCCATCGCGCTCCAGGTGAATGGTGGCGTAGATGGTGGTGATTTTGGGGTTATCTTCCCACTTGTCCACAGTGACGGCGACGGCGTGTGGGACTTCCTGATGGGTAGCGCGCAGCACCTTTTCGCGAATCAGTTCACCGGCCAGAAAACGCTCCGGCTGGTCGGTGACGTGGTCTTCGGGAAAATACAACGGCCCGGCCGGCAGGTATTTGAGGATGACCTTGAGCAATTCGGCGGTGCCGCCGCGTTTGACGCTGGACACTGGAACGTAATCGGCGAATTCGTACGCCGCACGGTACTGCTCGATGAGCGGCAGCAGGAGCGACTTGTCCTTGATGAGATCCACCTTGTTGAGGGCCAGCACACAGGGCGTATCGGTGCGCCGCGCCACGTCGATGGCGTGGCGATCCTGTTCGTTGAACTTGCGGGCGGCATCGGCGACAAAAACCAGCAGGTCGCGCTCCTCGAGCGAGTTGCGCACGGTATCCATGAGGCGCTTGTTGAGCTGCGAATTGGCGCGATGGATGCCGGGGGTATCGATGAAAACGATCTGCGCTTCGGGCAGGGTGACGACGCCCTGGATGGACGTGCGCGTGGTCTGCGGCTTATCGGCGACGATGGCCACCTTCTGGCCGACGAGAGCATTCAGCAAGGTGGATTTTCCGGCGTTCGGCCGGCCGATAATGGAGACGAACCCGGACTTAAACTCTGTTTTCAATTCTTCCGTATTCAATTCTGTGTTCATTGAGCAACCGTTTGGGACTTACCGATGCGGACCTGGCCGACGCGCAACCCGTCGGAGACCAGTACT
>JAPKZC010001006.1:10129-13457 GCA_026394025.1 Candidatus Solibacter sp. | reverse complement strand
CCCGCCCTGCCGTGGGCCAGTCATTAAGGAGCGACCAACCCCCGATTCGTTGGGCTGACCAGCGGGAACGTGTTCCCGCCAGGCCGCGCCTAACTATGGCACGCCCTCGCCTGCTGCGCGCAGTTCCGGCCGGATCGCGATTGCGGCGGGCGGCCCCGGCGGGGACACTTCACGCTCTCACATCGGAGGATCAAAACAAGAGGCCGGCGTTCCGCCGTGCGGAGGAAAGCCGGCCTGATTCAAAAACGTGTCAGGCCCCGTGGGGCTTGACGGGGTCGCTCCATATCAGAAGGAAATCTTCAGCGCCATCTGCACGGTGCGCGGGGCGTTCTGCTGCGCGGACCCGACCACGCCGAAACTGGAACTGGTCGGATCGCTGTTGGGCGCCGCGAAGCGTGGATGGTTGAACGTGTTGTAGGTCTCGAACCGGAACTGGGTCTTCAATCTCTCGTGGATCATGAAGTTCTTGTAGATGCCCATGTCCAGGGCGTTGGTGCGACTGGCGCGCACGCTGCCCCAACGCGTCGGGTAGCTGCGGATGTTAGCGGCAAAGTCCTGGTAGACGCCGTTCCTGGTGGCATCGCCGGCGGCCGGTTTGTAGCCGGCGCCGGGCAGGCTCATCACGCCGGTCCAGGCTGGATAAGTGGTGATGTCCGCGCCCTTATCGGGGAAGCGCTGGAACTGCGCGGTATCGAACCACTTGTTCAGGCTCTGTTGATCGTGCGGCAGGGCGATATTCCGGCCGGAAAACCAGGAATTCTCGCTTCCCGTGCTGTCGAATACCACCGGAATGCCGGATTGGATGGCTAACTGGCCCGAAAGCTGCCATCCGCCAACCACGAAGTCCAACGCCTTCGGCATGGACTTACCCAACGCGTGTTTCCGGCCAATCGGGATCTCCCAGATGGGCGCGACGGAAAGGCGGAACGGCCGGTCCTCGCCGCCCAGCCTGTGCTCCACACGGCGCCCGGCGATTTCCGGACCGGTCCACGACGTATCTTCGAACAGCTTGCTCCAGGTGAAGGAGTTGAGCACCGCGAAGCCCTTGCTGAAGCGGTGCTCGATCTTCACCAGCATGGCGTCGTACTGGTTCTTGCCCCACGGGTTGAGGTTTTGTGTCATGCCGCCCAGGATCTTCACCGGGTTGAGCAACTGGTTCATCGCCACGGTGGTATTGGTGGAGGGCGATCCGCTCACGTTGGCCAGGCCTTGGAACGGATTCGGCACCAGGGTATTCCACAACAGCGTATCCAGCGGCCGGCCCGCCGCATCAAACACGCTCTGCACGCCGAGGTACTGTTTCCATAGGTCGTAACTGGGCATGTTCTGGTTCAGGCCCTGCGTGATGTTGTAGGTCTTGTTGTGGGTGTAGCCCAGTTCCAGCAGCCAACCCTTGATCTGGTGTTGCAGGTGGGCGCTGTATTCCCAGGAGTAAAAACGACGGTTGTCCTGATAGTTCCAGGTGACACCCTGTCCCAGGTTCGTGAGCGCCCCGAGCGTAGCCCCGGTGGGATTCAGGATTCCTGTGCGGAATGGATTGTCCAGTGTGTCGGACGGCGTGAAGTAATTGTCCGAGGTCACGTTGAAAGTGGTAGAACGGCTGAAGCCATTCTGACCGCCGGTATCGAAGGAGGCCTGGCTGAAGCGTCCGCCGCCCGCGCGGATCACCGTGTTTGGCCCCAACTTATAGGCAAACCCGATGCGCGGTTGGATCTGGGTCCAATCGGTCTTATAGATCCCGCGCGACTGGCCTTCGACGCCGGCAAAGAGTTGCGCGCCCATCAGCTTGAAGGAACTTGCCGGAAGATGCTGCTTGAGGATCTGAATGCCAACGTTGGAGGCATTGGCGGAATTGTTGAGGATATTCGTGTAAGCCGTCTGCGCCGCATTGCTCATGGGGTTGACCACGGTCGGGTCGAAATTGGTAGTCATGCGGTTGAAGCGCTCCGTAACCGGCGTCGCCCAGTCGTAGCGCAGGCCCAGGTTGATGGTCAGGCGGGGAGTGACGCGCCAATCGTTTTGCACGTAGAAGGCCTCGAAGTGCTGACTCCAGAAGGCATCCGCGTTGCGCGGGAAATTGCCGGCGTTGGGCAGGCCGAGCAGGAACGCCGCGCCGCTCGTGCCCACGCCGGTGCCGCCCGCGTTGAGCGCGTTCTGACGGGTCCAGTTGCTGTTGTCGAAGGTGTAAATCCCCTGGTTGCCGATGCTCTTGTTGGCCTGCTGGAGCACCCAGTGCTCGGCGCCGACTTTCCAGGTCATGTTGCCATGCACCTTGGTCAGCGTGCCGGCCCAGGTGTAGTAGGAAGTATCCACCACGCTGCCGGCCTGACCGGTCCCGATGTTACCGAACTGCCCGATAATCTGCGGGAACGAGGAAAGCGCCATCTGCGAGGTGAAACTGGCCGGAAAACCCAGGCTGGCCGCGTCGAAGCCCGCGCCCTTGTCGTTATTCGGCTCTTCGTAGCGCGCCAGGTTGGCCCGCAAGTCGAGGATGGCGGTCGGCCCCACGGTCCACACGTGATTGAATTGCAGGGTGCGCGCCATGCGGTGCTGGTACGCGCCGGTGGACGGATTATGGAAATCGTCGCCGCTCAATTCATCTTCGTGGTACCAGCCCACGGAGACCATGCTCTTGTGGCTGTTGTTCCAGCTTTGATCGCCGCGCGCGCTGATGTCGGCCATCTTGTTCTGCCGGCTGGAGGAGGGAACGAAATTGTTGGCGTTCGTGCTGGTGCCATCGCTCGGCGTATTGGGTAGCGGCACGTAGGTCAGAATGTTCTGCGCCACCTTGCTCAACTGGTTGGTGGGGATCTTCATGCCGGGATACAGCGTGCGCGCGCCTTTGGAATCCACCGTGTAAGGGTCGTAGATCTGGAGCGGCACCCGCGTGCGCACGCCGCCGGTGACCGTTGAGGTATAGGACTGGCTGAAATCACCCTTGCGTTCGTCGGCGTTCAACACGCTTCGTGTGCCGAAGCGCGGGTCCTGGTTGCGCGTGCCGTCATAGGCGAAGAAGAAGAAGGTCTTCTGCCTACCGTTGTAGACTTTTGGCAGCCATACGGGACCGCCGATAGTGCCGCCGTACTCGTTGAAATGAATCGGCGCTTTGGCCGTGCCCGCAACGTTGCTCTGGAAGGTGTTGGCGTTGAACACGTTGTTCTGGTTGAACTCGTAGAGGCTGCCGTGCAGCTTCGCGGTGCCGCTCTTGGTCACCATCTGAATGGTGCCGCCGGCCTGGCGCCCGATGGAGGAATCGTAGGCGTTCATCACCACGCGGAATTCCTGGATCGCGTCGGGCGCAGGCATGAAGCCCGCCTGCCCGCCGGTC
>JAPKZC010001006.1:0-10122 GCA_026394025.1 Candidatus Solibacter sp. | reverse complement strand
GGAGCGCGTGTTGTTGCGCCCGCCGTCCACCGTGATCTGGGATGCCGCATCGTGCGACCACAGGTGCGCCGTGTTGTTGTTTTGGTCCTGTTGAAGCACGCCCGGAGACAGTGTCGCCAGAATGGTCAGCACGCGCGACTGCGACGGCATCTCGAGGATTTGCTCCTGCGCGATCACAGTGCCGGATGTGGCTGCGGTGGTATCGATCAGCGGCACTTCCGCCGTCACAGTGAGTTCGGTGGTGGTGGACCCGATTTCGAGCTGCGAATCGATCTGCTTGTTGTCCGAGGTCTGGAGCACGATGCCCTTGCGTTCCACGGTTTTGAACCCGGCGGCGCCGATCACGAAACTATAGCGCGCCGGAACCAGGAACTGAACTACCCAATTGCCCTGGTCGTTGGTTTTGGTGGTCTGTTTCACGGCCGTGTCATCGGAAATCACTGCAACATCGGCATTCGGCACCGCCGCCCCCTGCGCGTCCGTGACGCGGCCCCCCAAAGACGCCCGGCTGGATTGTCCGCACAAGGAACCTGTGCCGGCGATCAAGACAGCCAACACAAGAACTGGACTTGATTTTCTCATCACTGCTTTTCTCCTTGGAAGTCTTACATCGCCAAAAGGCAAGATGCAGGTTGCAGGTTGGTCCAACTCTGACGCTCGTGACTTCCGTGCAAATCAGACCCGTTAGTGCGGATAGTAACACCGGTACGCCGCTGGATCAATGGAGTTTCGCATGGTGTTTCGCAGCGTCCCGTTAACTCCCATCGAGGGGCGCAACGCGATATGGCACTGTGAAAGCGCGTGCTACGATGTGCTGTGATGAGTCCAGGCCATCGCGCGCCTTGGGGTCTTTCGCTGCTGGCCGGCGTGCTGATTGCCATATTTCTGGCGCAGGCGTTCTTCGCCAGCGCGATTAAGAGCCCCGTTTTCGATGAGACCGGAGATATCGCCGCCGGACTGTCTTACGTCCAGACCGGCGAGATCCGCGCCAACCTCCAGCATCCGCCCCTGTTGAAAGAACTCGCGGGTGCGGCGCTGTGGCTCGCCGGCGTCCGCCTTCCCGATAACCCGCAGCAGCGCCAAATGCTGGCCGACGGCGGCGGAGAACGCACGGTGGGCGCCCAACTGATTGCCGCGGATGGTCCCGACCGCACCATTTTCCTCGCAAGGCTCCCCTTCCTCCTGCTGGCCGCCGCGCTGGGCGTGCTGCTTTATCTCTGGGGCCGTCAACTGCTGGGCGGGGTGGCGGCGCTCGGGGCCCTCTTTCTGTATACCCTGAGCCCGGCTATTCTGGGACACGGCTACCTGGCCACCATGGACGTGGGTCTGGCGGCGTTCACGCTTCTGTTCCTGTTCGCACTGTGGCACTATCTGGAGCGTCCCGGTACCAGGCGCCTGATCGGCTGCGGGTTCGCCATGGGCTTGGTGTTGTGCACCAAGTTTTCCGCCGTGTGGCGGCGGTGCTCATGCTCGCGACGCTGGACCGCACCCGGCGGAAACCGGAGAGCATTTACGCCCCAATCGCCCTGGCTTTTGTAGTCATGGGCGCCATCGCGACGCTGGTGATTCAGGCGGTCTACCTGTCGCCGGGCGGCCTGTTCCTCTACTCCACCGGCCTGCAGCGCGTCAATGCCGACCACAATCCCGACTACCTGGTGTACCTGGGGGGACAACTGGCACACCACTTCACCGGCTATTTCGCCGCGGCCTATCTGCTGAAGGAACCACTCGCGGCCATCCTGCTCGTTGCCCTCGGCCTGTTCGCGCTGCGCGGCAAGGCAGCTACCCGACGGGTCAAGCTATTCCTCCTGTTGCCGCCCGCCGTTCTGTTCGCGGCCCACACCGTGTTTGCCGACAACCTGGGGATGCGCTACATCATACCGGTGCTGCCGTTTGCCTACCTGGTGGGCGGCGCCGGCGCGGCGTGGCTGATCCGGCGAGGCGCGTGGGGACGCGCGGTGACGGCGGCGCTCGGCTTGTGGATGCTCGTGGCGGCCGTGGGCGTCTACCCAGACCATCTCTCCTACTTCAATGAAGCCGCGTGCCTCACCAAGAATCCCGCGGCCATCGGCGTTGACGGCGGCACACGCTGCGGACCGCTCTGGCTGGACGACAGCAATGTGGATTGGGGACAATCGCTCAAGCAGGTGAAGCACTGGGTGGAGCGCAACGCCAAGGGACAGCGCGTGCATCTGGCCTACTTCGGCTCGCTCCCGCCATCCGCATACGGGTTGAATGCAGTTCCGGTTCGGCCGGAGCAGTTGGCGAAGGATCCGGAAGCGGGAGTCTATCTGGTGAGCGCGCACTTCGTGGCGCGCGCTCAGGCTGCCTGGCTGCGCACGCCCACCGAGATCATCGGCCACGCGATGTACGTGTACCGGGTAAGCACCACACCACTCCCCTGAGCCCGGCTCAGAACTGAAAGTAGACGAACGGGACCGCCACTTCCGTCACGCCAATCAACTCGATACCCAGCAGGAGGAACGCCATCGCCGCTCCGTACACCCACGCCGGAGCCTTCACCAGCCGCTCGAACCATTCCAGCTTTTCCTCCAGGATTGCCAGCGTCAAGGTCCCCAAAATGAGGTCGATCTGCCAGCGCTCCCACAGCAACGCGCCGCGCGGCCCCCAGAACATGCGCCCGATCACGGTCACGCTGTCTTGCAGGCTGGCGGCGCGGAAAAACACCCAGCCGATTGAAACCACCACAAAGGTGATTACCCGCGGAATGCGCAGTACCGCCGCGCGCTCGGCGCCCAGAAGCGCGCCGTGATACCCGCCCCACACAACGAATTTCCAGTTGGCGCCGTGCCAGAGCCCGCCCAGCAGCATGGTCGCCATCAGGTTCAAGTAGGTACGCAGGCGCCCTTGACGGTTGCCGCCGAGCGCAATGTAGAGATAGTCGCGCAGCCACGAGGAGAGCGACATGTGCCAGCGGCGCCAGAACTCCGTGATCCCCGAGGCGAGGTACGGAAGGCGGAAATTCAGCGGGAAGTGGAACCCCATCAACAGCGCCATACCGATCGCCATATCGGTATAGCCGGAGAAGTCGAAGTAGATCTGGACCGCGAACGCCAGCACGCCGCTCCACGCCGTCAACACCCCGGGATGTGCCGCCAGGCTGCCGAAGTAACGGTCGGCAATCACGGAAAAGGGATCCGCCAGCGCCATCTTCTTGGTCAATCCGAACAGCACCAGCAGTGCGCCGCGATTGAACTCTTCGCCCGAAGGCGCGCGCCAGGCGTAGAGATCCTTGAAGAACTCATGCGCGCGCACGATGGGCCCGGCCACCAATTGCGGGAAGAACGCGATGAACAGCGCGTAGTCCACCACGCTGCGAATCGCCGCCTGCTGCCTGCGGTATACGTCCACCACGTAGGAGATGCTCTGGAAAGTGTGGAAGCTGATGCCGAGCGGCAGCACGATCTTCAGGGCGAAGGCACTCTCCGGGCGGCCCAGCATGGCGGCCGCGTTGCCGGCGAGGAAATTGTAGTACTTGAAGAAACCGAGGAATCCGAGGTTGGCCGCAATGCTGACGATCAACAACAGCTTGCGGCGCCGCGCGTCCGCGGTGGCTTCGATCCAGCGGGCAGCCGTGTAGTCGATGGCGGTCAGGGTGAGCAGTAGCGGCGCAAAGCGCCAGTTCCAGCTCATGTAGAACCAGTAGCTCGCCGCTAACAGCAGGGGCTTGCGCCATTGGCGGGGAGCCGTATGGAACAGGCCGAGCGTTACCAGCAGGAAGAGGAAGAACTGCGGTGTGTTGAACAGCATGGCTAGCGGCCGAGCAGGCTCCCCGTTTCCCGCGCCGCCATCCGCGAAAACTCCTGCGAACCCGCGTGGTTCAGGTGCATGGGGTCGCCGAAGAAGCGAGGCTGCTCCAGGGAATCGAATACGTGTTCGGGAATCAGCCGCACCTGGGGGTTCGATGCCGCCAGTTCCCGCGCGACAGCGGTCTTGCGCGCCACCAGAACGGGCCGCACCAGCGGACCGCGCGGAAGCCGCAGAAACACTATCTTCGTCCGCGAGCCGCGATAGTGCTCAACGATACGGCCGTACCACTCACGCCGGTACTTGCCGCGCAGTCCGGTTTGTTCGACGGTTTCGCGCATCAGCACTTCGGTGAAAACACGCTTCTGCGATTCGGTGGAGCCTTCGGGGAAATGGATGGTCCAGGCCTTCCAGTCCACACTGAGACCGGTCACGTCGTTGCTGCTCCAGGCGTCGTTGTAGCGATGGGCGGCCGCCTCGCGCCGCATCACTGCGATCTTCTTCATGCGGAACTTATGGTGCGCCAGAAAGTCCTGGACGTCCGCGCGATAGGCATAACCTTTGAATATCGCGGCGCGGGCCGCTTCCCAGCGGGTGCGCCACTCCGGATAGGATCCGGCAAACGGGAATACGTCGGCCCAGCCCAGCAGCGGGGTGACGTAGCGGATGTCCATTTCGCGATTGGAGAGGTCTGCGTAATCCTCGTCGTCGTACTCGTCAACGCCGATCAGAATGGCGGCGTAGCGGCGCGCAGTCGGGTCGACGTCGCGGAGCACGTAGTACCAGACCCGCGGTGTGGATCCCGGCACGGCAATGGTGGCGAAGCGGTAGCCCGTCTCGGACGCCAACTCATTGGCGGCCCGGGCCCGCAAGCCCATGCGCGAGTCCCCAACGGCCAGCACCTCGTGGGAGCCTGTTGCGGCGCGCCCCTTCTCATCGTCGAGGACGCTCTTGAGGATTCCGGCCGACGAGTCCGGTTCGAGAAGGCCTGAGTACAGGCCGGTACGGAACACCACCCCCTCTACCACCACGAATGCGGCGGCCGCACACAACAGACGGAGCAAGAACCCACGGATGGCCGGCAAATCGCCATGATAGCCTATTCCATCGGAACTCTCGCTCGCTCGAACACTCAAAATGAACCGCGGGCAGAACGACGCGGCCCATCCCGCAGCCCCCAACTCCTTCAGTCCAGCGCGGTTCGAACACCGGGACGAAGGAGTACACTCAAAGGTGACGAGTACCAGGAACGCCGGGCCCTCCGATGACGCGCAACGCTCGATTGGTTGATGTCGATGAAGCCAGCTTCGGTGCGCTGCCCTGCTGCGGGATCAAGAGCGCCACTCATACCGGTCGCCGGGAGAAATACTGCTGGCTGCAGGGGAACTTCAAGTTCGGCCTGCGGGCAAAGACTCTCCTCGACCCCGACGGCGAACCCTGCGGCTATATCGAATACCTCCCGGGCGAGTTTGCCTGGCGAGCAGTGGAAGCCAGCGGCTATATGTTTATCCACTGCCTGTGGAATCATTCCAAGCGGCACCAGCACCAAGGATGCGGAAGCGCAATGGTCGAAGCCTGCCTGAATGACGCGAAAAAGGCCGGCATGAACGGCGTGGCAGTCGTCACCAGGGAAGGTTCCTGGCTGGCTGACCGTCGACTATTCCTGGCAAACGGGTTCGAACTCGTCGGCAGCGCGCCGCCCGACTACGAGTTACTCATTCGGAAGGTCAAGGCGAGCGCCGCCGATCCGGTCTTCAAAGGCGGTTGGGATGAGAAGATCGCGCGTCACAGCCGGGGCCTGACCATCATCCGGTCGAGTCAGTGTCCCTATATAGCGAAATTCGCAGCTGAAATCGCTGAGACAGCCGAGCAAGAATACGGTATCGAGGCGAGGATGGTCCATATCGAGTCGTGGCGCGATGCCCAGAACGCGCCGACCCCCTACTCGGTATTCGCAGTCATTTACAAGGGCCGGCTGGTGGCCGATCACCAGATCAGCCGCACGCGCTTCCGCAACATCATGAACAAGTGCGTAACCTAGCACCCAGGCGATCCTGACGAAGCGCCACTTCACGAATTAGTCGCGAAGGCGCCCGCAGTGACGACCCTCGCTATACATCGAGTTCGGGTCTTGAAGTGGGGTCGACCGGAAGATTCGAGAGGCCGACTTTTCGTGGCTCCCCAGGGAGGATTCGAACCTACAACTCTCCGGCTAACAGCCGAATGCGCCGCCCCTGAGCTACTGTGGAAAGTACCAAGCCGCGGATCACGCTGAGGTGTAGAAGATGAAAATCCGTCTAGCTATTCTGTTGTTTACTCCAAGCCTGCTGTGCGCGCAACCGGGCTGGTGGTCCACCGAGCCCATCCGCTGGGTGCAAACCAACCTGCGCGAGGTGGACGCCGCCATGGATACCCGCCGCCTCGTCACCCAACTCGCCGAGATGCGCGCCAACGTCGTCCTCATGGGGATGGGCGGCATCACCGCGTATTACCCTACGCGCACCGAGTTCCATTACCCGAGCCCCTACCTGCCGGCGGGCCGGGACATGTTTGGCGACGTCGTCAAGGAGGCTCACGCGCGCGGCATCCGCGTGGTCGGCCGCTACGACCTCAGCAAAACCCAGAAGGCCGCCTACGACGCCCACCCCGAGTGGTTCTTCCGAAAGGCCGACGGCGACGCGGTGGTCTATAACGGCCTCTATTCCACCTGCATCAACGGCGGCTACTATCGCGGGCAGGCGATGAAGATTCTCGCCGAAGGGCTGGAACGCTACGACGTCGACGGCCTCTTCTTCAATATGTTCGGCAATCAGTCCACCGATTACAGCGGCGCCTACGTCGGCCTCTGCCACTGCGATTCCTGCCGCACCGCATATCGCACGTTGTTCGCACGCGAGATTCCGGAACGCGCCGACGACGATTACCGCAGGTTCCTCCTCGCCAGTTCCCGCGAGGTCTCCGAAACCATCGGCAAGCTGATCCGCCAGAAGCGCCCCAACGCAGGCTACTTCAACTATATGCAGGAGTACACCGACGGCATCATGTCGGAGTCGAACACGGCGGTGCGGCGGGCGCTTCCCCTCTGGCCTTACTCCGCCAGCGATAACGTGAACCGTGCCCTCAACAGCCAGCCCGGAAAACTCCCGGTAAATCTCAACATGCAGTTCGTGGACTACTGGTGGCGCTTTGCGACCGTTCCGCGCCAGGAGATTGCCCTGCGCATGTGGCAGAACATGGCCCACGGAGGCGCCCTCACCTTCGAAGTCAACGGAACGCTAGACCTGCAAGACCGGCAAGCCTACGAAACCGCCAAGCCGATCTTCCAATGGGCCGCCGCCAACCAGCAGCAATATTCCGGCCAGCGAAGTGCCGCGGGCGTGCTCTTGCTCGGCGGACCCTCGCGGGGCGACGCCTATCGCGGCATCTTCCGCCTGCTCACCGAAGAGCACATCCCCTTCGCCGTTTCCGACAACATGGAATGGCAGGGCAAGCGCCCGTTCGATCTGGTGATTGCCACCGATTGGGCGCCCCGCGGCCTCCAGCAATATGTCGAGCAGGGCGGCCATCTGTTGGTTGCCAGTTCGCGCCCGCCTGAGTTCGCCATCGCCCGCGTCATCGCTACCACGCCCGACGTGAAGGGCTACCTGCGCGTCCGCAACCACGCGTTCTTCCCCTCCCTGGCCGACACCGACCTGCTGATGCTGGATGGACTGGGTCACTCTCGCTCTCGCTGGTGCCGCCGTCCATGATCGGGCCGCCGGAAAAGGTGCATGTCGATATCCAGGACACCACCACTCCGGCCATCGTTACCAGAAGCCTGGGCCAAGGCGCGGTTGCCTGGCTCCCCTGGGAGTTGGGCGCGCTCTACTATCGCCACAGCCTTTTGGCCCACGCCGGCCTCTTCCGCGACGTCATCGCCAAACTCCATCCACAACGCCAGTTGAATACCAACGCCCATCCCCTGGTGGAGGTCACGCTGATGCGGCAGGCGGGAAGCACACAGCTTCACCTCATCAATCTCTCCGGCCATTCGCAGACCGCTTACTTGCCACCGGTACCGATGCGCGAAATCCGCGTCGATCTCCTCGGCGCGTTCCGCAGTGCGCGCACATTGCGCCACCCCATAGACCTGAAGATCCGCGTCCACGACGGTTATTCCGAGATCATTCTCCCGGAGCTATTGGACTACGAACTGGTGATACTTCAGTAACTATCAAGTGCAGCCCTCGGAGCCACGACACTAAGGTATCCTCGAACCACGAGACCCGTGTACTAAGGTAGAACTATGTCTGACAACGGCAAGATCGCCCTCGTAACCGGCGCCGGCAGCGGTATCGGACGTGCCGTCTCCCTCGCTCTCGAATCCTCGGGCTATTCGGTAGTGCTTGCCGGCAGGCACGCCGACCGGTTGGAGCGCACCGCCGCGTCGGCACCTTCGCCGGGCGGCAGGATGCTCCCGGTGGCCGCCGACGTCACCGATCCGGATTCCGTCAGGGCTCTGTTTGCCAAGACCCAGGAGGCCTTCGGACGGCTGGATGTTCTCTTCAACAACGCGGGAACCAACGCACCCGCCATTCCCCTGGAGGACCTGCTCTACGAGCAGTGGACGCAGGTGATCGCCGTCAACCTCACCGGCGCATTCCTGTGCGCCCAGGAAGCCGTCAGGCTTATGAAGTCGCAGCAGCCGGGCGGCGGACGCATCATCAACAATGGCTCCATCTCTGCCCACGCGCCGCGGCCTCATTCCGCGCCATATACCGCGAGCAAACACGCCATCACCGGCCTCACCAAAAGCATTTCTCTGGATGGCCGGCGCCACAATATCGCCTGCGGGCAGATCGACATCGGCAACGCCGCCACGGAAATGACCGAGCGTATGACGGCCGGAGTCCCGCAGGCAAACGGCACCCTCGCGGTGGAGCCGCGAATCGACCTCCGCCACGTGGCCGATGCGGTGGTCTACATGGCGAATCTCCCATTGGATGCTAACGTGCAATTCCTCACCGTGATGGCCACCAACATGCCCTTTGTGGGCCGCGGCTAGGCGCTCTTAACCAGGGCAAACGCCACCATGGTCTCTTGCCGCTGGCCCTCCAGCAGGCGGTCTTCCAGACCGCCCGGATCCACCTGCACCTGGCACGCGGCGATCTGCTCATCCGTCGCCCCGTGATAGTTCAGTTCGCAAACGCCCAGGACATCGCCGCCGCTGCGCACCGCCGGGCCGAAGATCCGGCAGGTGATGGGGCGCGCGTCGTACAGGTCGCAAGTCAGCGTCTCCGGGTCCAGCGCCGGGCAATACTCTTCGTCGGGCAGGCAGGCGAAGCGTTCCTCGGCCTCCTCGTCTTCATCCAGAATGCCGGTGGTCAAATCGCCCGGGAAGTTCTCCATCGCCGCCATGCCCGCCACAGCGTCCCGCGAGCGGCGCCGCACCATGGCCGCGCGTTCCGGGTCGCGCCGCTCAAGTTGCGCCAGGCCCGCCCGCAACCGCCACGCATCCAGTTGCGTGATCGGAAACGGCCCCATACAGCACTCCGCGCAACCCGGCTTGCACACCAGCCACGCGCCGCTCAGGCGCGCCGCTTCCGCCATCGCCGCCTCCACGATTTGAATCAACTCCTGGTTGCTGGTCACCGTTTCGAGCATAGCGCGCCACATGTTAAAATTGCCACTTGCGTAAGGTACCACTCGCGGAATCTCTCCGAATCATCGGGCGCGGCTCGTCAAACTGGCTCGCCAATCGTCCTATTGTCGTTTCTTTCGAGGTCACCGACGCCTGTACTTGCTGGTGCAAACACTGCGACCACGGCGGGCCGCGCGAGGAATCGCGCAATCTCAAGCCGGCCGATTACCGCCGTTATATGGAAGCCCTCCGCCCCTGCGTGGTACAGGTTTCGGGCGGTGAGCCCCTAATGCGCGACGACGTGGTCGAGATCGTGCGTAGCATCAAGAACGGCTCCACCCTGCCGTACACCATCCTGGTTTCCAATTGGTCTCACATGACCCAGGAGAAGTACCTCGCGCTGCGCGCCGCCGGCATCGACCAGTTCTCCGTCAGCCTGGACTTTCCCGACCAGCGCCACGATGACTTCCGCGTCTACCCCGGCCTCTACAGTCATCTCGAAGATCTCATCCCGCGCTTGGCCAAACTGGGACACGACGATATCGTGCTCAACAGTTGCATCACCAGCGAAAATCTGGGAGAGATTGAAGCCATCGCGGACAAGGCCCGCGAGTGGGGCGTAAATCTCTGCTATAGCGCGTACTCGGCGCGCCGCACCGGATGCCGCGATTACTTCCCCGGCTCGCCCGACCAGCTCGCCGAACTCACCGCGCGCCTCGATCGCGTGGAACAGC
>JAPKZC010001037.1 GCA_026394025.1 Candidatus Solibacter sp. | reverse complement strand
TATCGTCGGCAAACCGAGAGTCGGCTATCCCCTGGGCGAACTGGTCCGCTGGATTGAGAACTTTCTTGGCTGGAACCGGCCGAAAACAGCGGTTCTGGCCGGAGCGGGGAGCCTGGGTAGCGCCCTGCTGGGGTATGAGAAGTTTCGCAGCCACGGGATGCAGATTGTGGCGGCTTTCGATATCGACCCCGAGAAGATCGGCCAGCGGATTCACGGCCGGGAAGTACAGCCGCTTATGTTCCTCCCGGATTTCGTACGCCAGGCGCACACCCTGGTGGGAGTGATCGCCACTTCCGCAGCCGCTGCCCAATCCGTGACCGATCTAATGGTTTCTGCCGGGATTCGGGCCATTTGGAACTTCGCGCCTGCCCACCTGCACGTCCCGGAGCCGGTAATTCTGCAAAATGAGGATCTTTACCACTCACTGGCATCCCTCTCTTTCAAGCTGGAAAACCGAAATGGAGTGACGCTGGTACGAAACGGAATCAGCTATGCCGAAGACAATTGATGTGACTGAACTCGTGCTTCGCGACGCCCACCAGAGCCTGATGGCGACGCGGATGGCAATGGAAGACATGGTTCCCGCTTGCGCGGATCTCGACCAGGCGGGCTACTGGTCCATAGAGTGCTGGGGAGGCGCGACGTTCGACTCCTGCATACGCTTCCTCAACGAGGACCCCTGGGAGCGGCTGCGGCAGTTCCGCAAGTTGCTGCCCAACAGCCGGTTGCAGATGCTGCTGCGCGGCCAGAACCTGCTTGGCTATCGCCACTATGAAGACACCGTGGTGGACCGTTTCGTGGACAAGGCGGCGGAGAACGGCATGGACGTGTTCCGCGTCTTCGACGCGCTGAACGACATACGGAATCTGCGGCGCTCCATCGCGGCGGTGCGGCGCACCGGCAAGCACGCCCAAGGGACCATCTGCTACACCGTCAGCCCGCTGCACACTGCCGGCGATTGCGTCGAAATGGCCGAGAAACTCCTCGAACTCGGCTGCGATTCCATCTGCATCAAGGACATGGCCGCGCTGCTCAAGCCGCAAGCCGCCTTCGACATCGTCAAGGGCATTAAGGAGGCTTGCGGCCAGGCGGTACGGGTCCACGTTCATGTCCACGCCACCACCGGAGTCACCTTGGTCAGCCTGATGAAGGCCATCGAAGCCGGGGCGGATTGCGTGGATACGGCCATCAGTTCCCTCAGCCTCGGACCGGGCCACAACCCGACCGAGAGCCTGGTGGAGATGCTCGATGGCACCGGCTTTGAAACCCGGCTCGACAAAGCCAGGCTGATCCGGTTGAAGAAGTACTTCGCCGGCATCCGGCCGCGGTACCAGGAGTTCCTCTCTAACATCACGGGCGTGGAGACGGAGATTTTCGACAGTCAGATTCCCGGCGGAATGCTCTCCAACATGGAAAGCCAGTTGAAGCAGCAGGGCGCGGGAGACCGTATGCAAGAGGTGCTGACCGAAGTACCGAAAGTCCGCGCCGACGCCGGCTTCCCGCCGCTGGTGACGCCCTCCAGCCAGATTGTGGGGACCCAGGCGGTGTTTAACGTGATGATGGGCCGGTACAAAGTAATGACCGGCGAATTCGCCGACCTGATGCTGGGCTACTATGGCGAGACCATCGGGCCGCGCGACCCGAGCGTCATCGCGTTGGCCGTCAAGCAGTCCGGCAAGTCGCCGATTAACGGGCGGCCGGCCGACCTGTTGAAGCCGGAGTGGCATGAATTGCGCGACGCCGCGGTGGCGGTGCCCGGATGCAATGGCTCCGACGAGGACGTGCTGACCTACGCCATGTTCCCCAAGGTGGCTCCGCAGTTTTTCACGGCCCGCGATAAGGGTCCCAAGAACCTGGGCAAGGACCCGGCCGCTCAAGCAGCGGCAGCCGCGGCACCCGTCAAGCCTCCGCCGCCCGACGACAGCAAGGGTCCGGTGCGCACCACGATTACCTACGACGTCAAGTGCAACGGCAAGACGCACAAGGTAACCGTAGCGCCGGCTAAGTAGCGACTTTCAAAAGGATTTCATATGGCCATTCATACAATGCAGGAGAAGATCGCCGAGCTCCGCAAGCGCACCAGCAAAGCCATGCTGGGTGGCGGCGAGGCTCGGCTGGAAAAGCAGCGCCAGGGTGGCAAACTGACGGCCCGCGAGAGAGTGGAAGCCCTGGTGGATCCGGGTAGCTTCGAGGAAACCGGCCTGTTCGCCGAGCATCGCGCCACGTTGTTCGGCATGGCGGGAAAGGACTTTCCGGCGGATGGAGTGGTGACCGGCGCGGCGTCGGTTAGCGGCCGCCTGGTGCATCTGGCAAGCCAGGACTTCACCGTATCCGGCGGCTCGGCCGGCGAAGTGCATTCCATCAACGTCGCCGAGATCATGGAGCAGTCGCTGAAGACAGGTTCGCCGTTCGTCTTCATCAACGATTCCGGCGGCGCGCGCGTGCAGGAGGGGATCGACTCGCTCTCCGGCTATGGGAAGGTCTTTTACACCAACGTGATGCTTTCCGGAGCGGTGCCGCAGATTTCCTTGATTTGCGGCCCCTGCGCCGGCGGCGCGGCCTACAGCCCGGCGCTGACCGATTTCATCATCCAGACGCGCCAGGCGCAAATGTTCATCACCGGCCCGCAGGTGATCAAAGGCGTCACCGGCGAGGTGGTGACCGCCGAGCAGTTGGGCGGTGCGGAGGCCCACATGGTTAATTCCGGCGTGATCCACTTCATTGCGGAGGATGACCGCCATGCCATACTGCTGGCTCAGAAGCTGCTGAGCTTTCTGCCGTCCAATAACCTGGAAGATCCGCCGCGGGTGGAAGGCGACCCCAACGTGGATCCCAATCCGGCGCTGGACAAGGTTGTGCCGACGGATGCCAAAAAGGGCTACGACGTTCGCGACGTGATCACCAAAGTAGTGGACTTCGGCGATTTCCTCGAAGTGCAATCCGGCTACGCCATGAACATTGTGGTCGGGTTTGCGCGGATTGCCGGGCGCGCCATCGGGATCATCGCCAATCAACCCTGCGTGCAGGCGGGCGTGCTCGATATCAATGCGGCTAATAAGGCTTCGCGCTTCATTCGTTTCTGCAATGCGTTCAATATCTCGCTGCTCACCTTCGTCGATGTGCCGGGATTCCTGCCGGGCGTCCAGCAGGAGCACGGCGGCATCATCCGTCACGGCGCCAAAATGCTGTTCGCCTACTCGGCGGCGACGGTTCCGAAAATCACCGTGATTCTGCGCAAGAGCTACGGCGGCGCGTATCTGGCCATGTGCGGCAAGGATCTGGGCGCCGACCGCGTGTTCGCCTGGCCCACCGCCGAGGTGGCGGTAATGGGCGCGGAGGGCGCGGCCGATATCGTCTTCCGCAAGGAGATTCAGGAGGCCGAGAACAAGCCCGCCAAACGCGCGGAACTGATCGAGCGCTACCGCGAAGCCTTCTCTAATCCTTACGTAGCTGCCGGGCGGCGGCTGGTGGACTCGATTGTCGAGCCCTCCCAGACACGGCGCCATGTGGCTCAGGTCCTCGAGTACCTGCACACCAAGCGCGAACTGCGTCCGGCCAAGAAGCACGGGCTAATGCCTCTGTAGAGGCGGGGTGAAACTATGGCAACAGTCACAGTAACGGAACTCGCCGCGACCCTGGAACAGCTCCAGGCGCAAATGTCGGAAATCTCCCGCCGCATCCAACTCCTGGAGAAGCGCGACGCCGGCGCCAACGGCGCAGCGGTGGTCCTCGCGCAGCCGGCCGCGGCTGCGCCGGTCCGCACGGAGCCTGCGCCCTCCTCCATCACGGAAGAGGAACTGCTCGCCATCTCCGCCGCCATCGGCGCGTACCTGGGAGTAGCACGAGCGCATGGGCACAACAGGGACGCGTATCTATCCAGGCGTCCCACAGGTTGCAGGGTTAGGAAGCGCCATGAAACTGAACATCACAATTGACGAGAAGACATACGAAGTTGAGGTCGAGGTGGCGGAGCCGGAGTCACCCGCGGGGATGCCGCACAATCTGAGCGGTCTGAACATCGGCTCGTCGCCGCTGCGTGTTCCGGCCGGCGCCGCCCCGGCCGCCCCGCCGGTCGATAGCAAGCCGGTGAATGAGGAAAAGGTCTGCCGCAGCCCGGTTTCGGGCGTGGTGGTGCGGGTGGCGGCTCAGGTGGGACAGAGCTTGCAGGCGGGCGACATTCTGCTGGTGCTGGAGGCCATGAAGATGGAGACCAATATCACGGCCCCTTCCGCAGGCAAGATCGCCGCCATTGGCGTGAAACAGGGGGACGGCGTGCAGGCCGGCCAGGTCGTGCTGGAGTTCGAATAATGAGTTCACAATTGGAACAGGTGCCGGGATTTCTGTTTTTCGATCATGTAGCCATTTCGGTAAAGCCGGGCGAGCTGGAAGCGCACGTCAAGGCCTATCGGGCAATGGGCTTTAAGGAAGTGCATCGCGAAGACGTGCTGGGCGGCGACCAGGTGCGGGAAGTTCTCCTGCAAGTCGGCGACGGCCCCAATCTTGTGCAACTGCTGGAGCCGTTGACGCCCGAATCTCCGGTTTCGAAACAGATCGAGAAGAACGGCGGCCGCGGCGGGCTGGCGCACGTCGCGCTGCGCGTGGCCGATATCCAGAAGGCCTTCGAGTTTTTGAGGGACAACGGCTTCAAGATCATCGACAAGGCGCCGCGAAAAGGCTCGCGGGGAACTACCGTCTTCTTCGTGCACCCGAAGACCACCGAAACCGCCGCGTTCGGCTATCTGCTGGAAGTGGTGCAGGAGGGCACCCATGCCTGAAGCCGATGCAGGCGCCGGGATTCTAAATCTGAGCGTGGATTTCCCGCCCGTTTCTACCGAGACGTGGGAAGCCGCCATTGCCAAGGACCTCAAAGGCGCCGACTACGAAAAGAAGTTGGTATGGCGACCTGAAGAAGGCCTCGCCATACGTCCCTACTACCGCCAGGAGGCGCTGGCCGGGCTGGAGGGTCAGCTTCGCACCGCGCCGGGCCGTTACCCGTTCGTCCGCGGCACGGGCAGAAGTTGGGAAATCGCGCAGAACGCCAAGCCGGGCCCCAAAGCGGTCCGGGCCGACCTGCTGCACGAGGCTGGCGCGCACGCCATTCAGGAGTTGGGCTACGGCATCGCCGCGGGTGTGGAGCGGTTGGCCGCGTTGACGGCCACCCTGCCGGTGGAAACCGTAGCGCCCCAGATCGAATTCGTCTTCGCGGTGGGGCCGAACTGCTTCATGGAGATCGCCAAGCTGCGCGCGGCGCGTCTCTTGTGGGCGCAAGCGGTGAATGCCTTCGGCCCCCCGGACGACAGCGCCTGCCGCATGCGTCTGCACGTGCGCACCCCGCAGCGCAACAAGAGCGCCTACGACCGGTACACCAACCTGCTGCGCGTCACCACCGAAGCGCTCTCCGCGGTGGTTGGCGGCTGCGACCAGCTTACGGTGGAGCCCTTCGGCTTCGATGCGCACCTGGCGCTGAACGTGCAACGGATCCTCAAGGAAGAATCGCACCTGGACGCCGTGGCCGACGCAGCGGGCGGTTCCTATTACATCGAGGCGTTGACCGATGCGCTGGCGCGGCAAGCCTGGAAGCTCTTCCAGCAGACCGAGTCGGAAGGGGGCTACACGAAGGCGCTGGCCTCGGGCTCCATCGGCAAGGCGCTGGCGGAAACCCGCGCGGCGCGGGAGAAGGCCTATTCCGCCCGGCGGCGAGCTCTGGTGGGCGTCAACAACTATCCCAACGTCCCAGAGAAAACGCCGGAAATGGAGATTCCCGCCGCGGAGTCCTCCAGCCCGCTACCGCAGGTTCGCGTGGCCGAACCGTTCGAGAGAATCCGGCGGCGCACCACCGAACACGCGCGCGCTTCGGGGCGATACCCCAAGGTGCTCCTGCTCAAGCGCGGCGACGTCAAGATGAAGGGCGCGCGCGCCAACTTCTGTTTCAATTTCTTCGGCTGTGCCGGCTTCGACATGGTGGAGGCTGAGGAGTACCAGGGGACGGACGCGGACCTGATTATTTTATGCAGCTCCGACCCGGAGTACCTGGCCTTCGCACAGGAGGTCTGCCGCAACGTGAAGGCGCCGGTCCTGGTGGCCGGCAACCCGAAAGAGCAGACGGAAGCCTTGCAGGCGGCCGGAGTGCAGGGCTTCATTCACATGTCTAGCGACGCCGTCCAAACCCTCACCCAATGGCAGGACAAGCTAGGCATGAGGAGCACCCAATGAGACCGGACTTCTCTAAAATCGACTACCGGCTTCGGCCTCAAGACGCGGATCCGGCAGGGCCCGCGGAAGGCTCGCCGGTCTGGAAAACGGCTGAGCACATTGCGGTCAAGGCGTGGTACACGGCCGAAGATCTTTACGCCATGGAGCACCTGGAGTACGCGGCGGGCGTTGCGCCGTTTCTGCGCGGCCCCTACTCCACCATGTACGCCATGCAGCCGTGGACCATCCGCCAATATGCCGGGTTCTCCACCGCCGAAGAATCGAACGCGTTCTATCGCCACAATCTCTCGGCCGGACAGAAGGGTCTGTCCGTGGCGTTCGACCTCGCGACCCATCGCGGCTACGATTCGGATAACGAGCGCGTCTCGGGCGATGTCGGCAAGGCCGGTGTGGCCATCGATTCGGTGGAGGATATGAAAATTCTCTTCGACCAGATCCCGCTGGGGCAGATGTCCGTTTCCATGACCATGAATGGCGCGGTGCTGCCGATCATGGCGTTTTACATTGTTGCCGCCGAAGAGCAGGGCGTTGCTACAAAAGACCTGAGCGGCACCATTCAGAACGACATTCTGAAAGAGTTCATGGTCCGTAACACGTACATATACCCGCCCGGGCCCTCCATGCGGATGATCGGCAATATTTTCCAGTATTGCTCGGAGAATATGCCGAAGTTTAACTGCATTTCAATCAGCGGCTACCACATGCAGGAAGCCGGCGCAGGTGCCGATCTCGAACTGGGCTACACCTTGGCGGACGGTCTGGAATACATCCGCGCCGGCATTCAGGCAGGTCTCGATATCGATACCTTCGCGCCGCGCCTCAGCTTCTTCTGGGGCATCGGCATGAACCACTTCATGGAGATTGCCAAGCTGCGCGCCGCCCGCGTTCTATGGGCCAGGATCATCAAAGGTTTCCATCCGAAGAACCCGAAATCGATGGCGTTGCGCACCCACTCGCAGACTTCCGGGTGGAGCCTGGCGGCGCAGGACGTCTTCAACAATGTGCCGCGCACCTGCGTGGAAGCGTTGGCAGCCGTGCTGGGCCACACGCAGTCGCTGCATACCAACGCGCTGGACGAAGCCATTGCCCTGCCGACGGATTTCTCCGCGCGGATCGCCCGCAACCCCCAGATCTTCCTCCAGGAGGAGACGGGCATCACCAAGGTTGTGGACCCCTGCGCCGGAAGTTACTATGTAGAGTCGCTGACTCACGAACTGATGCACAATGCGTGGCATCATATTCAGGAGATCGAAGCGCTCGGCGGGATGGCGAAGGCGATTGAGACGGGAATTCCCAAAATGCGGATCGAAGAGGCCGCCGCGCGGCGGCAGGCGCAGATCGATTCCGCCAAGGAAACCATCGTTGGCGTCAATAAGTACAAGCTGGCCACCGAAGAACAGCTCGATGTGCGGATTGTGGACAACAAGGCGGTCCGTGAATCGCAACTCCGCAGGCTTGCCTCGATTCGCGCCACGCGCGATCAGCGCGCCGTGGATGAGTCGCTGGCCGCGCTCACCAGCGGCGCCGAAACCGGCTCCGGCAACCTGCTGGAACTGGCGGTCCGGGCGGCGCGCCATCGCGCCACGCTGGGCGAGATTTCCATCGCGCTGGAGAAAGTATTCGGGAGGTATCAGGCCGTGAACCGGACCATCTCAGGCGTCTATTCCTCAGAGAGCCAGGACAATCCCGAGTTCCAGAAGGCCCAGGCGCTGGCCGTGGAGGCTGGCCGTGGAGTTTGCCCGCACGGAGGGCCGCCGGCCCCGAATTCTGATGGCGAAAATGGGTCAGGACGGGCATGATCGCGGCGCCAAAGTGATCGCTACCGCGTTTGCCGACCTGGGCTTCGATGTGGATGTGGGTCCACTGTTCCAAACGCCCCGCGAGGCCGCCCGCATGGCGGTGGAGAACGACGTCCACGTGCTCGGCGTCTCCAGCCTCG
Organism: Candidatus Solibacter sp.; assembly: GCA_026394025.1. Taxonomy (GTDB): domain Bacteria; phylum Acidobacteriota; class Terriglobia; order Bryobacterales; family Bryobacteraceae; genus Solibacter. The sequence goes on along the minus strand of JAPKZC010001037.1, from coordinate 2,299 downwards.
CCGGCGGCCATTCCACCCTGGTGCCGGAGGTAATCGCCGAGTTGAAAAAACTGGGCCGCGAGGACATTCGCGTGGTGGTGGGCGGCGTGATTCCGCCGCAGGACTACGAGGCCTTGTTCCAGGCGGGCGTGGCCGACGTGTTCGGCCCCGGTACGGTGATTCCGGTGGCCGCGCAGAAGATCCTCAATGCGCTGATTGGGAGTGCGCGTGCCGTCTAGGTCTTCAACCATTGGAAGACCGCTCCCTGACGGTCGCGGCTGGGATTGGAGCATTGTGGCTCTGATCGGAGCCACGACCGTAAGGGAGTGGTTTCCCAATGCTTCGGAGCGCCGGTAATGCACACTCGCGCCCCCCGGCGTCTGCCGCTGGAACGTTATGTGGAAGGCGTGCTGAGCGGCGACCGCATGGTCCTGGCCCGCGCGATCACGGTAGTGGAGAGCAATCTGCCCTCCGACGGCGACTTGGCGGCGCGCCTGCTGGACGCGCTCTTGCCGCACACCGGACGAGCGCTGCGCGTAGGCATTACGGGTGTCCCGGGGGTCGGCAAGAGCACGTTCATCGATGCCCTCGGCATGCTGCTGATCCGCGACCGCGGCGAGAACGTCGCGGTGCTGAGCGTGGACCCTTCGAGTCCCATCTCGGGTGGCAGCATTCTGGGCGACAAGACCCGCATGGAGCGATTAGCGGTGGAGGATCGGGCGTTCATTCGCCCCTCGCCATCGCAGGGCCACTTGGGCGGCGTGGCCCGCCGTACGCGGGAAACCATCCTGCTGTGCGAGGCTGCCGGCTATCGCAATATCCTGGTGGAGACGGTGGGGGTCGGACAGAGCGAAACGGCGGTCCGGTCGATGACGCATGAAACGCGGCATCATCGAGATGCTTGACGGCATGGCCATTAATAAGGCGGACGGGGACAACAGGGCGAAGGCCGAGCGGGCGCGCATGGAATACTCTGGTGCGCTGCACCTGTTCCCGGCCTCGGCCGATGGCTGGACGCCGCGCGTGTTGACCTGCTCGTCCGTCGCCAGGGAGGGCATCGCCGAAGTGTGGCAGATGGTGCTGGAGCATCGGAATCTGCTGGAGGGCAATGGATTCCTTACGAAGCTCCGCAATCTCCAGGCCCTGCAGTGGATGAACGAGTTGATGATGTTGGGTCTGGAGGAGTTGTTCCGAGGGAACCGCGCGGTGGCCCGGCGGCTGCCGCTGCTGCGGGAAGAAGTGCATCGCGGGCGCATGACGCCGTTCGCGGCCAGCCGCGAACTGCTGTCGCTCTTCCGGCTCCAGCCAGCTGATCACGAAACGCCAAAAGAGACTTTATGAAATTCCCATTCCCTGTACTTACCGCGGACGAAGCCGCATCTTTGATCCAGAATGGACAAAACGTGGGTTTCAGCGGATTCACGCCGGCCGGCGCGCCGAAGGCGATCCCGCTGGCCATTGCCGCCCGCGCGATTGCCGCCCACGATGCCGGGCAGGAGTTCCAGATTGGCGTCCTGACCGGCGCCTCCACTGGCCCCTCGCTCGATGGCGCCCTTTCCAAAGCGAAGGCGATGAGCTTTCGCACGCCCTATCAAACCGACTCCAATCTGCGCGACCGCATCAACGCGGGAAAAACGCGCTTCTTCGATCTGCACTTGTCGATGATGCCGCAGGTGACGCGCTACGGCTTCCTCGGACCGGTGGACGTGGCGGTGGTGGAAGCCGCCGACCTGACCGCCGGCGGGGGCCTCGTGCTAACCTCCGGCGTGGGCGTGACGCCGACCTTCTGCAACATGGCCAAAAGGGTCATCGTCGAGCTCAACCGCCATCATCCGGCCGGGATCCTGGGGCTGCATGATATCTATGAGCCGGCCGATCCGCCCTATCGCAAGCAGATTCCGATCTACACGCCGTCGGACCGCATCGGTTCGCCCATCATTTACATCGTCCCGGCCAAGATCGTGGGTGTAGTGGAAACGGCCCTGGAGGACGAGGCCCGCGGCTTCAGTGAGGTCAGCCCACTGACGGAGTCTCTCGGCTACAATGTCGCCGAGTTTCTGGCCGCCCAGCTCGCCGATGGAATGATTCCCAAACCGTTTTTGCCCATGCAGTCCGGTGTGGGCGACATTGCAAACTCCGTGCTCGGCGCGCTCGGCACTCATCCCGGGATCCCGCAGTTCGAAATGTATACCGAGGTGCTACAGGATTCGGTAGTGGACCTGATCGAGCAGGAGCGTGTCACTTTCGCCAGCAGCTGCTCTTTCACGGTGACGCCCGCAGTGCTGAAACGGGTCTACGACAATCTGAAATTCTTCCGTCC